>CAMVAJ010000052.1 GCA_947165425.1 uncultured Clostridia bacterium | reverse complement strand
GGCCACCTTCCCCAGAGGGGAAGGCTTAGGCGGGGACGCCGGCCATGGAGTTCAGCCAGGCCTCGGCGGCGGCGTAGGTATCAAAGTGCTCAGGGACAGCCATGACGCGGGCGGCGCCGGTGGCGTCCGGATAGACGGCCATCAGGGTGCCGGTCAGGGAGTGGCCCGCCCATTCAATGGACTCGCCCTTGGTCGCGAACGACTCAGTGCCCACGGCAAACTGAACCTTCGGGAACCAATAGGCAATGTATTCCACATTGCCGCGGTAGCGCTCCACGTAGATGAAGCCGCAGCCGCCGGGGTTGGACGGGGCGTCGGTCAGCCAGTCGACGTCGGGGTTGTCGCTGGTGCCCTCGACCTTGACGAAGCCCAGGACGGTCTCGCGGATCTGGGGGGTGATGTGGTCGACCTCGACGGTCAGGGTGCCGCCGGAGACGGAGCCGGTGTCGGACTCGGCGATCGCGTCGTCGGCGTAGAAGTTATTGTCGTCGTTGCGCTCCAGCTCCAGCTCGCCGGAGACGGCGCGGCCGACGACCAGGCCGGTGCCGTAGGTGACGGCGGAGCCGGGGGTCTCGGCGGTGATGGGCGCGAAGACGACGTGGCGCATGCCGATTTTGGCCATGGTTTACAACTCCTTTCAGGGGAAAGTTATGATGGATTTAAGATGTTTGGGGCTGCGGCGAAGACCTCATCCGTCAGCCCTTCGGGCTGCCACCTTCCCCATGGGGGAAGGCTTTTGGGGTCCCCTCCCCAGAGGGGAAGGCTTTTGGGGGCCCTTCCCGGAAGACCTTGGAGGGGGACTGAATGCCGAGGAAGGCTTTCAGGCGCGCGCGCTGGGTCTCTTTCCAGAGATCGAGGCGGCGCTTTTTGATCTGGGCCAGGTCGGCGCGGCGGGCCTGGACTTCCGTGGCCTCGTAGGCGGGGAAGGTGCAGACCGAGATCTCGTAGAGCTTGACCTGGCGGAGAATCCAGTGGACGGAGCCGTCGGGGTTGTTGACGGTTTCCTGATCCAGGATGTCAAAGCCGAAGGAGCACTGGGTCACGTCGCCGCGCTGGACGCGGGCGTAGAGATTCATCGCGTCCTGGTCGGCTTCGTTGATCAGGATGGAACCGAACAGGCCGTGATCGTCCACGCGCAGGGTCAGGGTGCCGGCGCCGGTGCGGCCCAGCACCAGGCGGGAGTCGTGATCGATCAGGGCGCGGACGTCGCCGGTCAGCTGGTCGTCGAAGGCGTGGGGGTCGACGGACTCGGTCGCGCCGGGGAAGATCTCGTAATTGCTGCCGAACACGGCGAAATAGCCCTCGATCCGGCGCTCGTTCCCCTCGGCGCGGGTCCGGAACGCCGCGTCAATCGAGCGGGTCTGTCTGGTCTGCGTCATCTGCAGAATCACCTCCGTTCGGGCCGCCCTCGGTGGCCTTGTTTAACTTTTTCTGATCGCCCAGGCGGCTGATTGGGATATAGTTTTCCAGCGCCAGCAGCTCGTCCATCTCCGGATCGGGCGGCAGGCCCAGCCAGTCGCGCAGCTCGTTGCGCCGAATGGCCATGCGGTCCACCAGGCTGGAGCCGGCGGAGACCAGCTCGGGCAGGTCGTAGGAGTAGAGCGTCATGGAGCTGAATTTGAAATACCGGTCCGGGGCGTCCAGCAGCTTGCGGGTGAGTTCCTGTTCGATGATCTTGGCCACGGCCAGCACCCGGGTGTTAATAAAGTTCCTGTATTCGTCCTTGTTGAAGGTTCCGACGCCCACCATGAAGGGCGGGACGCCGAAGATCGAGGCGACGGCGCGCTTGTCCAGCTCCAGCGAGTCGCGGACGGCGAGGTCGGTCAGGGACATGGGCTTGACCTGCTCGACGGCGAAGGCCTCGGCCGGAATGAACCAGGGCTCGGCGGCCTCGGACGAATCCAGATACTGGGCGCGGAGCGCTTTGCGGCCCTCAACTGACGAGAATTCCTCGACTAATCCGTCCACTTTCACAATCAGGGAAGGCGCGGGGGACTGCATGAGCTTGTTCTTGGTGGCGTCGGCCTGGCGGATGCCGTCGACGGCCTCTTTGAGGCTCAGCTGATAGCCGCGGCCGCGCCAGGGCTGATCCGGATCCGGATTCAGGACGAAGTGGAGCACCGAATCGGGGGAGAGCTGCCGCCCCTGGTACAGGATCACGTAGCCGTCGTCCTTCGGGAGGAAGGAGACGGCGGACGGGGGCAGGGGCTTCAGGTTGTCCAGCAGGCCGTCCCGGGTGTATTCGGGGTAAATCACACAGTTGCCCCAGGTCATCAGGGTCCGGACCAGGTGCTGGATGAAGGTCACCCGGGTCATATACCGGGACGGGTTAATGTCCACCTTGGCGGCCAGGCCGTCCCGGATCCGCTCGTCCCCGTGCTCGGCGTTCCGGAGCAGGCGGATGGTCATGGAGCCGATCAGGTCGGCGAATACGCCGATGCAGGTCTGGACCTCCGCGCACTGGTGGAAAGGACGGTAGCCGGAGGAGCAGAGGATCTCCCAGCCCTCGACGGACGTCAGGAAGGACGCGCCGGACTTGACCGACTGGGTGGGGGCGTCGCGGGTCAGGAAGGGAAATTTGCGCTTTAATTTCATGCAAGCCACCTCTTGGCGTTGTTCTCGCGCTCCAGATTTTCGAGCATGCGGACGGTCGCGAACACGTCGGCGTCGAAGATATCGATGCGGTGGTTCGGCTGGACCTTCTCGTACTGGATCATGTCGTCGGTCTTCTCAATCGCGGAGACATTCTGGACGCAGTACTCGTAGGCGTCCGAGGACAGATAACAAAAGCGCCGGTTTTTGACCTGCGCTTCAATGTGGCGGAAGCCCTCGGATTTTTTGTAATAATACTGGGGCTGGTCGATGATCGTGAAGCCGGCCTGTTTCATGGCCACGAAATACTCGCGGCAGAATTTCCGGTCGTGGCCTACCTGGCGGATGAGGAAGCCGCGCTTTTTCATGGCCTTGAACCATTCGACGACGGCGGCGTGGTTGTTGGTCGGCGCGTTGCACAGGTCCAGCCAGCCCTCCTCGGCCCAGCCGAAGAGGGGGATGTTATCTTCGTCCGCCTTTTTATGCGCGGCGACGACCGGGAACCAGGCGTGGGGGATCGCGATGTCGATCCCCTGGTACTGGCCGTGCAGGGCGCAGGCGGTCAGGTCGTGCAGCTTACTAAGGTCGGCGCCGCCGAACCACTTGACATGGAGCTCGGCCAGGCGCTTGAGCTTCCTGTCCAGGGGCCAGGCGGGATCGATCCCGAGGGCCTGGGAAGCGGCGAGGTCGGAACGGCGGAATTCGTCGATGTCAAACCAGGATTTGAGGCTGCTGGTGAAGACGTTGATGCGCTTGGCGAAGAAGTCCTTGCGCTGCTGGGGGTCGTTCTGGGCCTGGAGGGCGTCGTTCAGGATGTCCTGGGGGCGGATCGTCACGCCGTAGGAGGGGTTCGCCTTCTCGAGAGTCACCGGGTCGGTGTAGTCGATCGTGCCCTCTTCATCCGGGTCCGCCCGGCACATGAAGATGAAATACTGATCGTCCCGGACGGTGCCGTTCAGGACTTTTTCACAGTAGGCGACGCGCTGCGCGCAGAAGGACGTGCCGTCGTCGCCGGCGGTGGTGATCCCGATGACCAGTTTATTGGTGTAGGCGTTGGTGGCCTCTTTCAAAATGTTGTACTGCTTCGGGGACTTGTAAGCGTGGATCTCGTCCGCGATCACAATGTTGCAATTGAAAGAGTCCTGCTTGTCCGGGTTGGACGCCAGGGCGTTGAGGCTCACGGAGCCGCCGGAGATATTGTCGTTGGTGATGGAGTGCTCAAAGGAGTTGTCCAGGATCCGCCAGCCGTCGGATTCGGCGTCCTTCCGGGTGGGGTACATGTACCGGCTCACGTTATAAAGCCAGTTGTCGAATGTCTCGCGCGCCTGTTTCAGGGCGGCGCCGACGACATACACCTTGGAGCCGGACTGGCGCTCCAGGAGGCCCAGCGCGAAGGCCAGGGAGGAGACGAAGGCGGTCTTGCCGTTCTTCCGGGGGATGTAGATCAGGGCTTCCTTGACCACGCGCTCCTGGGTGCCGGGGTGATAGAAGCTCAGCATCCCGTAGACGCAGAACTTCTCCCAGGGCTCCAGGTAGAGCGGGGTGCCGCGCAGGGGGCTGCCGTCCAGCTTCTCGCCCTGGCGGTGGGCCAGCATGGTCTCGATGATGCCGATCACGAAGTCGGGATCCTTCGGGCGGACGTCATAGGCGCCGGCGGTGGCCATCCGTTTGAAGCGGTCGGCGGCCAGGACCCGGTCGCGGTTGGCCAGGATCGTGCCGGAGAGGATGCCGTCCACGTAGGCCTCGACCGCGGGGGCGTACTTGCCGGCGAGCCAGGCCATTTATTCCGCCTCCAATAGGCGAAGCTTACCGGCGAAGGTGGGGGCGGCTTCCTTCTGGGCGGCGGTCATGCGGCGGTGGGCCGCGGGGGTCAGGCCCAGCTGGATCTCCAGGGGGAGGCACTGGGTGATGATTTTGTTCATTTCCCGGAGGGCCGGGTGGAGCTCGGCGGTTTGGGAACCGTCCTTTAGCTGGTGGGTGATCATCATCGAGAGGTCGAAGTTCTGAGTGTCGTCCTCATACCAGGCGCGCAGCTGGTCGAGCTCGGCATAGAGCTGGGCCAGGTGGGCGACCGCGTCGGCAAACTGCGGCTGCCAGAGGCCGGCTGAGTCTTGGGGCGGGGCACGGCTGAGGACCTCCTTTCGCCGTATGCAAAAGCGCGGCGGAAAGATTTGCCTTCCGTCGCGCGCGTTAGGATGTAGGGGATTTTGCCGATTTTTGATTTTTCAGAAATTTTCCCGTGTGTATAAAAGATGCCCACCCCGAGTTGCCGAAAATTTGAGAGCGGGCGGCGCGGGGTGGGGGGGATCTGTCGTTTGGTCAGCGGCGATTGTGGTCGCCGCCTTTTTCTGGGTGCTTCTTGTTATGGCAGGCGAGGCAGAGGGCCTGGCCATTGTTCACATCGTAGGCAAGGTCGGGCCGGTCCTCCAGGTGCTGGATGTGGTGGGCCGTGACGGCGGCCACGGGATTGCCGTTTTTGTCCAGGCGCCCGTAGCGCTTGCACTCTTCGCAGAGGTAGCCGGCGCGCTTTAATACCTTCTGGCGCCAGGCGCGGTGCCTGGCGTGAGTGTAATGGTATCCGTACTCGCTCATACTTGCCTGCCTTTTGATGGTTGCATAATAAGGCCTTTCGATGTCCTTTTGGGTATCAACTTTTTGTTGAGGCCTTGACAGCCTCATTCCTCCGGGTTCTTTTTTGCCTCGCTGAGCAGATAGAAAAACTCCCTCCGCGCCCGGTAGAAATCATTCCGGCGGCTGCTTCGCAGGGTCCCCGGGTCCAGCTGCTCGTACTTCTTCCCGTAACATACGTTCTGGATGATGGCCCGCTGCCAGTGGCCGTCGCCCGCCCTGGCCGCGCAGCGGTCGATCAGAGACACGTCCCGCGTCAGTCGCTCGCGCTGGATCACGGTCCGGGCCACACGGTCGCCGACGCCGGACGCCCTGGGCATCCCGGTCAGCTCCGGGCTGGCCGTGCGGATCAGGCTGTTGGCCTCGGCGATTTTCTGAGGGTACTGCCGGCAAAACGCAAGCAGCTCCCTGTATTCCCAGAATCCGATGCCGTACTCTTCCAGCTGCAAATCCCTCTCGTTCATGTATTGCTCCTCCGCTCCCGCAAATGAAAAAAGGGCGCGGCTCATCAGCCGTGCCCACCTGGCGGGATTTTATCAGATGCCGCCTGGTCTGTCAATCCTCATATAGGTCCTTCGTCTTGCGGAAGGCGGCCCGCAGCTGGTCGTCAGTGATGCCGATGTAGATCAGGGTAACCTCGGCCTTGGAGTGGTTGAACATGGTCATCAGGGTAGCCAGGTCGTTGTACGTTTTGTAGTACCAGTAGCCGAAGGTTTTCCTCATCGTGTGCGTCCCGATCCGGTAGCCCTCCGGCAGCCTGGCCACCTTGGCCACGGCCTTGATGTCCCGCAGGGCCGTCCGCTTGTCGATGGCCTTGGGTCGCCCGGTCCTTCGGTTTTTGACCGGCGACATGAACAGCGGCTCCTCCGGGCTCCGGTTCTGCAGGCGCTCTTTGTAGATCTTTTTCAGCGCGGCATTGATGGCCAGGGAAGCGTGCTTGCCCGTCTTCTCCTCGACGATCTCCAGATAGTCCTGCCCTTTGACGTCGCCGACGGTCAGGCGCAGCAGGTCCCCGATCCGCCGGCCCAGGTAGATGCCGCTGGCGAATAACAGATACCGCCGCTCCCCGGCCGGGCTCCTGTCCTGGCTGAGCGCTTCGAGTGTCTCCCGGATCACGCGCTTGTCCCGGATCGGCTCCACCTTGCGGGTGGTCGGCCGCTTCTGCTCCCGGTCTTCCTGTTTTGTCGCTTCTTGCAAATTTTCCGACATATCCAAAGCCCCCGGCTTTTTGAATTCTTACTATTATATTCCGCCGGGACGGATCCCGGCTTCCGGCGTCTTGTCGCTTGTGCCGATTTTAGCGACTCCACGCTTTTTCAAATCCGCAGACGTTTGCGGATTTGGACCCAGGCCCGGGAATCGAACCCGAGACCGCCCGCGTTGGCACATCCTTCCCATGAGGTCCTGCCGGATGACAGGATTCTCCTTTCTTTTTTAATTTGAAATTTTGGTAAGGAAGGCGGCAGCTCCAGCTCCTGAGAGGTGAAGGGATGAAGTCTGGCCGTTCTGACGAAGACCTCATCCGGCCCTTGCGGGCCACCTTCCCCAGAGGGGAAGGCAGACGGCCGGCGCGCCGAGGGAGCTTATGCGGCAGAAAAAACATAAAAGAGCCGAGCTCCCAGGCAAAGTCGCGGAAAGGAAGGAGAACTGCAAAGGAGGACAACCCCCGGGCTGAATCGGGATTGTGCGACCTTCGCCGGATCTGTCCCGGCGGCCGGCCTGATGGTCAGGGTGAAATGGTGCCGGACAGGATCACAGGCCATTCGTCCGCGTAGACGGCATCGTCCACGCGGAAGAGCTGCCCGGCGGCGTCGGACCGGAAGACGGAGTCACCCAGCGCCCGGGCGATCAGGACAGGCGGGTCCGAGGCGCTGAACAGGGCCGGCTCCCGCTTGTACATCAGGATCCGCGCCTGAGCCTCTCCTCTCAGCAGCTCCAGCGCCAGTCTCCGGCTGTCCCGGCGCGGGATCACGTACCAGCTGTAATCTTTCATCGGCGCGGTGCCTCCACTTTTTCAAAATCAAATACCCACACCCAGGGATTCGCATCCCATCCGAATCGGTCAATTTGGCCGTTTGGAATACATTCGTCCCATAAGATTTTAAACCAGATCGGCTCACTTGGCAGCAGCTTCCCGGTTTTTGCGTCGTAGGCCCATTCCTTGCAGCCCTCGGCGTCGACGTCTGCAGCGGAAATTCCTTGCAGCCGCTCGATTCGTACCTTCTTCACCAGGAGCCAGATGCGGGCGGCTTCCTTTGGCATGTGGATCGACGGCTTCCAGAAGCCGCGCATCTGGGCCATGGCCTGCTCGTCGTCCTCATCGGCCCTGTACCACCAGCGAAGGCCGGGCGGTGAAAACTTATCGTGCTTCCCGGGTGTCTCTTCCTGAAAGAACGTTTCGGACGGCGCGCATTCGCGGTAATCGCTGTCCACAAATCCATAATTCCACGTTTCTCGAACATACAGCAGGTCCCCCGGTGCGAATGGCGGCTGAATAATCCGGTCCGTCAGACACAGCTCCTCGTCGTATGTTTCGATCCATCTGTCGGAGTATTCGTTCCGGCAAACACTAAATCCGGCCTCCCCGGCCCGGAGTCTGGGGTTAATGATCCGGCGGGTCTGTGTCTTGGCGCCCTTCTCGATCTTCCGGACCATCTGGGTGTTGAATAGGATGGGTCTCTCGAATATGGCCGCGCTTATTGTGTCCATGCCGTCCGCCTCCTCTCCTCCTCCGTCGGTTCGGGCCTTTGTACCATCCATCGGCATTCTGTTTCGTCTCTGTCGCATTTTTTATTGTCAAGTTTGCAAATATAGCACCCGACTTCTTCAAAACAAGGCGGGTATGGTTTCCAATCGGAAAAAGGGCAATCGCAATTTACGGAGGTCGGCATTCCATCAACGATGAATCTCACTCATTTCCCTCCTTCGGCAGCTCCGGCAGCGGTCGGGAATCTTGCAATGTCGTTGGCGTCAATGGTTTTATCTTGCAAATTGTTGCAATATTCAAGCAAGGCGTCCGCATCAATTAGCCGCATCCCACTTCACCTTCCTGCCGCAATACGGGCAATATTTATAATCATGGTCAAGCCACCTGTCGCAGATTGGGCATCCCCATATGATGAAATCTGTGGATAGTCCCAAATCGACTGGTTCAACCGTTTCCTGCTCCCGGAGCAAGGCGAGAGCGAGATGCACCACGCTTGCATAACCAGCCCACGCCGTCCGACCTTCGCCGATGGCCATGTCCGCTTTGGCGTTGCAGACGTCCCGCAGAGTCTCCATCCCTTTCAGAACCTTCTCCCTGTCAGCCATCCCACTTCACCGCCTTTTGCCATCAGCGCAGAACCATGTGTCTCTATACCCATGCATGATGCCAATAACACAAATCTCACTATCTTCCTTCAAATATCTGCAATCCTTACACCGGACAATCTGGCTCTGTTCTTTCAGCAATTCCAGCGCCTTCCGCCCCTCGCCGACCGTGAGCCAGATGAAGCCGCTGACAGCAGCGTTTGGATTGGCAAGCGCCTTCTCAAGAGCAGCAATCACCTTCTCCCTGTCAGCCATCCCACTTCACCCTCTTTCTGTCCTCCTCCGTCGGCCGGCTCGTCCAGATGCGCCAGTCGGAGGGGCCGTTCTCCCCGTAGTGCTCCGCGCCGGCGGACAGGTAGCCGTGGCTGAGGCCGCCGTAGCGGTCCAGCTCCAGGGTATGGTTGCCCAGCCAGGCGATTTCGATCAGGTCGGTGATGATCCGGCCGTTCTCCAGCTCCTCAATGCATTCCATGACGCCGTAGCCGTGGTCGGCGCCGGCCAGCTCGCTCCAGGCCATCACCCTGGGCGTCTCATCAGTCCCCATGCTGCTCCTCCTTGTGTTTGATCGCCATCTCCACCAAATCCAGCACCCGCCCGCAGATGCGGAGGATCTCCCGGGCGAACAGATCGTCCGGGGTCTCAGCTGGGGTAGGCAGCCCGGGCATCAGCAGATCTTCCGGGGCAGAATACCGGTTCCACGGCCCGCCGGCGGCCGGCTTCGGGGCGGCCTGGGTGTCGTCGTCTGATGCGATGGCATGCGATGGCATGCCGTCGCATGGGACCGCATCCGATGGCATGCCGTCGCATGGGGCCGCGGGCTCCTCCGGCTGTTCGGCCTCCTTCGCCCGCCGGAGGCCGCACAGGATGCACTGGATGGAGCTCTCGCTCCGCTCCAGCTCGCCGGCGATCTGGTTGGCGCTCAGGCCCTGCTCAAAGAGTTCCCCGATTTTCGCCTTTTCTTCCGGGGTCAGTTTTTTCGCGCTTGACATGGATTTGAACTTTCCCTCCTTCTCCGCCTGGCGCAGGCATTTCCAGCTGCAAAAATACGTGTATCTGCATTTTCCGGGCGTCTTGTACGCCCACTCCTCCCCGATCCAGAACGTCACCCCGCAGACCGGGCAGGTCCTGGGCATGTTTCTGTACAGGGTCGGCCCGTACAGGGATCCGATCCGCATACCTCAGCCCTCCCGGAACAGGGCGTCCAGGCCCAGCCGCTCGGTGAGGTCGGCGTCGTCGTATTCCCGCTGCCCGTACTGCTGGGCGGCAACGCGCTTACCCCCGTCCTGGCGTTTGGGCAGCTGCATGGACCCGGTCTCCCGGGCCCGCCTCAGGACGCCCTCGACGTACTTCCAGGATTTTGCCGGCCCTTCCCCGGCGATGCGGATGGCGTCCAGCAGCCAGGGTTCAGAGTACTCCCGGGCCAGCTGCAGGCCGCGGTCCACGTTCCCCGGGTCCGTGGGCAGGCCCCAGGCCCGGCAGGCGTCCACGATCCGGGCCTTGACCGCCATGTCCTCCCGCCACCGGGCCGCCGCCGCCGCGTCCGGCCCCTCGCGCGCGGGCGCGCTCTCCGGCGGCGTCGGTTTTGGATCCGGATTCGGATTTGGATTCGGATTCGGATGACGGTCGCATTTGTCCGCATCTGTTTTCATCTGCAAACATTTGTTTTCAGATGTATGCGGGTCCGGGTATTTTGATTTTTTCGTCCGGATCGCCTGGTGCTTTTCCCAGGTGACCACCTGCAGGTAGGGCTTGCCCTGGACCTCGTACAGGCTCACCAGCCCGGCGTCCTGCAGGGACTCCAGGCCCCTCCGGATCTGGTCGGCCCGGAGGTCGTCCTTCAGGGGAAACATGCGCCCCTTCAGGATCTGGGGCCGGGCGTCCATGCGCCCGTAATCGTCGCAGACGGTCAGGAGACGGAGGAAGAGCACTTCCTCGAACCAGGACAATTGGTTGATCGTGTCGCTCAGACAGATGGATTCCTTGATCAGTCGGGTAGGCATATGCTGCTCCTTTTCGAGGGCGTTCTCCGTTGGCTCGAAGGGCCGCGGGGCGTTGCGATATTCGCCCGGCTCCGCGCCGTTGTCCGCGTGGGGTGGACGCCGTCATGGCCTTCCCCCCATGGGGAAGGTGGCCCGCCGCAGGCGGGTCGGATGAGGTTACTTGCAGATCATTACTCTCTTCTTCCGGAATTCCCCGTGCCGGTGGCGCTCGAGGATCTCCCGTTCCCCGTCCGGGGCGGCGGCTTCATAGGCCGCCAGCGCCCGGGCGAGGCTCTCTTCCCAGGAGAGTGCCAGCAGCTCCCGGGCCTCGTCCTCCGAGGCGGCGCGGATCCGCGCCAGGCGGCACACGCTGCCCTCTGGCACCGGGGTGTTCTCGTTGGGAATCTCCGGGAACATAATGGCATGCTGGATGGGGTAGCGGGCGATCCGCAGCACCCGGACCAGCGGGTTTTGGACGTAGTGCAGCAGGGAGGGTTCCTCCCTGGCCAGGTATCCGTCTTGCAGCTCAGGATCCCCGGCGATCAGATATTCAGGGCTTGTCCGGGTCAATGTTCGGGCTGCTGTTATGAGCGTCCAGCCAGGCCAGGCTCTCCGCCCTCAGCTCGGGCGGGCAGCCAAGCCAGTGGCACCGGCCCTTGTGCAGGGACCGCATCAGGACCTCCTGGCTGGACGGTATCGGGATGTTCGCCGCGTCGAAATAGGCGCGGACGTCGGCCAGGTCCAGGGTGGTGAGCATCTTGTCCCGCAGGGCCAGCAGCTCATTCAGGCTCATACCGTTCCGGCTCTCCCAGGGCGTCGCGGCCCTGAGCTCCTCGGACGGTTTGCCCGTCCAGTACCGGCCGTAGGGCCGGCCATAGTCCAGCTCGTCCCGGTCGATCACCTCCCAGCCGACCAGGAGCGAGTCCTCCGGCTCCATGCCTTGGGCCATGCAAATCATGTTCATCCGCTCGGCGCCCTGGGGGCTGTACTCCATCCAGGCCGGGCGGAATCCGTCCTGGTCGCAGATGTCCGGGCCGAAGTCCTCCGCCGTCAGCAGCCTGGGCTGGATCGCGGGGAAGGCCGCCACGTCCTCCATCATCAGGGTCCAGTCGTAGGCCGCGCCCTGGGCCTCTCCCTGCTCCCGGATGAACTGGAGCAGCGCGCTGCGGCTGATCATATCCTGATTCATGGTCTCTCATCTCCTTTTCTTTTGGTGCCGGAGGGCGGTGCCGCCCCGCCCGGGAGAGGGGTGGGCGATCCTCTCCCCGCCCTGGCGTCCGGCGCTGGGTCAAATCCACATCACCCACACATGGATCGGGTCCTGTTCCATTTCCTGCTCGGTGACCTGGCGGACCGCCACGTTCTGCAGCTGGTTCCACCGTGCCCGGAAGGCGCGCTCCACCTGCCGGGCCGTCGCGCCGCCGTCGCTCAGGAAGGCATAGCGCGGGCTTTTGTCCGATAAAGGCCGGTAGTCGGCCCGCACGATCCACCAGGTCATATGTCGCCGTCCTGGCCGTCGTGGCGGATCAGGGGCAGGCCATTCTCCAGCTCCGCCCGGCGGGCGGCGGCCAGGAAGGAATCCTCCCGGCCGCCCTCGTCCTCACGGACGACCAGCCAGGTGCCTTCCTGGTCGTGGTTGCGCCGGTCGGCCACGATGGCCGGGGCGACCTCGGCCAGATCGTCGACACAGGTCACCACCGTCCGCTCGCCGCCGCGGCTGAGCCAATAAATGGTGAAGCTCACGGCGCCTCGTCCTCCCCCAGGAACCGCTCCCGGGCGTCGTTGGCGACCATCTTATAGATCACCGCCTGCCAGAGCTCCAGGGTGGGCATTTCCTCGACTAATGGCACCATGCTCATGCCGGCGAGGTTCCGCCGGTCCATGCGGCAGGCCTGTTTGACGGTGTCCTCGAAGGCGCGTATCTTGCGCCGGTTCCGGCGCGAAGTGTGCCGGACGATCTTATCGATCTCCGGCCCGAAGAGGATCTCGGCCAGGGCTTCTTTGAACTGATCCTTGAGCAATACAAGTCAACTCCTATTCCTTCAAATCCGCAGACGTTTGCGGATTTGGCATAATCTGGATGATCAGCGCCAGCGCGTCGCGGACCAGCTCGGTCGTGCAGTCGCAGTCCCGGAAGGCGTCCGCCAGCACGTCGTGAAAGTAGGGGCAGACCCGCCCGGCGCATTCCCGGCCTGAGCAGGCGCCCAGGCCGGCCAGCAGCTTGTTCGTGTCAATCAATGTCCAGTCCCTCCGTTTCTCCCAGCAAATTCATTCCCCCGAATGGACACCCGTTCGCGCCGGGCTTGAATTCGCTCCGGTCCACCGTGGAGCTGGAGAGCAGCGCCGCCCGGACCGCGCACCGGTGGGCCTCCGCTGCCGTGGCGGTGCACAGGCCGCAGGTGTCTTCCAGCACCGCGCCGCACAGCACGTTGAGATCCGGGATACGGATCCAGGTCGCGTTCGGGTCCTTGACGGCGTCCATGCCCACGAATACGTTGAGGTGCCGGACCCGCAGGGCCACCGTGGCCCGCTGCTCGTCCTCGGCGGACTCCTCGACGGTCGCCTGCAGATTCTCCAGCTGCGTCAGCAGCCCCTTGTACCGCCACCAGAGGCCGAGCCTTTTGAGCCGGCGCTCCAGCCCGGCGGGCACGTTGTCCCGCAGCAGGGCGTTGGCCCCGCCCATGGACAGAAGGCCCGCCATCTCCCGGCCGTTCATGCGGGTAATCTGATCCTCCCGCAGGCCCTGTGTGCGCTCGGGCAGGATCACATGCTGCGTGACTTTCATGCTCTTAGCCCCCTGATCGCGCTCCAGCTGCTCCAGCCGGTGATCAGCGCCCGGCAGGCCGGAAGGCACCGCCGCGGCAGGTCGTGCAGGTCCCGGATGCCGTACTGGTCCAGGGCCGCCTTTTTGATGATGGACCGCAGCTTTTTCTCGGCCGCTTCCGGCAGCGCGTACTTGGCGGCCAGCTCCGCGGCCCGCTCCCGGATCAGGCGCTGGATGGCCAGCGTGTCCTGGTGCAGGATCGTGACGGCGTTCCGCTCCCGGTCAAACTCGGCGATCCGCGCCTCCATCTGCCCGATCAGCAGGGTCAGCCGTCCCAGGAATTCGTCCTGGCCGGGCGTCAGGTCCTGGCGCAGGGTGATGGCGTTCTCACTCATCGCCCACCGCCCCCTCCGCCGGGAAAACGGTCACCCGCCGGGCGCCGCGCAGGGTCTCGCCCATCTGCCGCGCCCAGCTGGTCACCGAGTCCGTGAACAGGTTCATGGCGTTCTTGTCTTCCGGGCTCATCCGGGAGATCGCCTCCCCCGCGAAGGGCAGGTGCTGTACCTGGGAAAGGAAGGTGTTGACGGCCCGTACGAAGCTCTGGGCACTGACCCAGTCGGTCTGGCCGCCCTCCTCCGTCATGGCCGCCTGCGCCTGGGCGACGGCCTGCTCGGCCCGCTCCTCGGCGTCCTGCACGGCCTGCTCGAGGTCGTCCCGCTCTTGTTTGAGGGCTTCGACGGCGTCCTTCAGGTCGGCGTAATCCTCCGGCTCTACCTCGACGGTCGCCGGGTGCCGCTTCAGCCGGTCCAGCTCGTCCTGGGCCTGGCGCAGGCGCGCCTCGGAGGCTTTCGCCTCGTGCAGGCGGCTCTCGGCCAGGTGCTCGGCGTCGTTCTTCGCGATCTCGGCGGCCTTCAGCTGCTTGGTTAATTCCTTGATCTGCCGGACGCTCAGGTCGTCCTTCTGGGCGGTTGTCGCGATCTCCTCCTGCAGGGCGGTCGGCGCTTCCAGCAGCGCCACCGTCCGGGAATAGCCCAGGGCCTGCAGGGTCGGGCTCTCGTTCCAGGTGTTGGCCACCCGGATATAATTCTCCGCCGTGCGCTCCTTCCAGCCCACCGAGCGGAGCCAGTCCAGCCATTTGCCGTGGTCGCACAGGCTCTTGATCTCCGTCAGGTCGTAACCGATCATCAGGATGTTTTCCGCCGCCCTCTGGCAGCGGAGCTTGAAATCGTCGGTCAGCTCCCGGAGCGTCCGCCCGGTAAGCTTCCCGCCCTCAGCCGTCCGGGGCTGGGGGACCATGTTGCTTTTCTCTCCTTCCATGTTTGGTGCCCACCTTGTCTGCGTATTTATCAGCCACTTCCGTGGCGTGATATCGCCTGTATGTCACGCTCCGCCCGTCCCGCTCCGGGTGCTGGCGGAGCCTGCGGAGCAGCTCCTCCCCGTCCAGGTCGACGAGGATCCCGAACCACTGGCTCCGGAAGAAGCTCTCCGCGCTGCGGATATAGGTCCGCGGGGAATTGTCCTTTGTGTCGTTATCAAGCCGGATTTTCGTCTTTCGCCGGCGCGCGGCGCGCTGGGCCTTCAGCCAGTCCCGCACGGCCTGCTCGACGATGGCCGCGGCCAGGTTGGCGGCCCCCTCGTCGGTGATCCTCAAAAGCCCAGCTCCTCTCATGCTGACGCGGCCCGGGTCAAAGGGTGAAATCCCCGGGCCGCGGGCCGTCTTTCCGGCCTGCCATCTATGGAGGTTCTGCCGCCTGGCGGGCTTGAACCGCCGGAGCGGGTGATGGGACCCCGCCCCGCCACCTGCGGCGGCATTGCCTTCTCCTATGGAGAAGGTGTCAGGCGAAGCCTGACGGATGAGGTTAAAACTTGTTCGCCAGCAGCTCCATGACCTCGGTGACGGCGGTCAGAACGCTGTCACCCGTCACTTGAAGCACATACAGCAGCCCGTCCTGGCCGGTCACCGTCACGATTTCTTCGCCGGGCCGGATGCGGAAGAGCTTCCGCTCGTATTCCGTGAACGCGCCGCGGGCGGTCGCCTCGTCCACCTCTGCGTAGAGCAGCCGGAGCGGGCCGATGCCCAGATCCTCGAGCAGCTGCTCCACCCGTTTGAGGGCCCGTGCCATCTGATATCGCTTCGTCATTGGTCCTCCTCCCAGCGGTACGTTTTCCGCTGCTCGTCGGTCGGCTTCGCCGACCAGATCCGGATCCCGTAGGGCTTGAGATAGTGGGAAACCACATAGTTCGCGTCCACGGTGTCCCCGTCTTTAAAAATCAGGTTCCCGTAGCACCAGCCGCACTCGCGGACCATGAAGACCTCCGGCTCGCCGGCCTCCGCCTCGTACCATTCCTCGGCCCAGCCGCCGCCGGCGCCGCCCAGCACCTCATACAGGCCCAGCGGGCGGGCTTCCTCGTCCGCCGCGGTCAGCAGCTCGAGCGCGTCCCGGAGCAGCTGGGACGGCACACAGTCCAGCCAGGTCTCCGTGCCCCAGAGTCTCTGGGCCCGGGCGGACTCGCGCCGGAGCTCCTCAATCACGTCCTGCCGAAGGCTCATAGGCTCACCTCCGGGCCCGCGCCCAGCACCTGCATGAGCCGCCGGTATTCGCTGAGCGTGAGCTCGCCCGGGTTCTTCATGCGGTTATACATGGTCCCCTTCTTGATCCCGGCCAGCAGGCCGATCTCCTCCAGGCTTTTCCCCGTCAGCTGACGGTAGGCCCCGATCCGGGCCAGGATCGCGTCGTCCTCCCGCTGCCACTGGGCCGCCTGCCGGGCGGCCTCCCGGGCCGCCGTGGATGCGTAGACTCTGGGCATGGTCAGGCCTCCTTCTCGTCGTCAATGATCAGGTCGTCAATGGTGCATTTAAGGGCTTTGGACAGTTTCCAGAGCGTGTCGATGCGCGGATATTTCGTGGTGCCAACCTCGATTTGAGAAATCATTGGCTGAGGAACTCCGCTTTTTTCGCTCAATTCGCGCTGATTCAAATAACGCTTGTTCCTGACGCTCTCCAGTATGACTCTCACAGGTCTCACCACCTCGTTCGATATATCGAGTGAATGATACCATCATATCGAGCGCTTGTCAATAGGAAATTTTATATATCGAGCGAATATAAAATATAAAAGAACCTATAGAAAAGGGGTGGGCGGATGAGCGTCGGAGCGAACATCAAACGGATCATGAGAGACAAGGGAATCGCGCAGAATGAGCTGGCACGGATGGCGAGCCTTTCTTCGTCCGGGATCAGCACGGCGCTGAGCGAAACGGGAAACCCACGAATACAGACGCTGCAGGCAATCGCCGAGGCGCTGGGCACCAGCCTGTCCGAAATAGTGAGCGACCAGGACGAGCCGGGGAGCGATTATTTTAGCGAAAAAGAAAAGCAGCTTGTTAATTCTTACCGTGCTCTTTCCCCGCAGGGGCAGGAGTACATCCGGCAGCAGCTCGAGATCGCCAAAAAAATATACGCCGAATCTGCTGGTATTTCCCAGCTGGCGGCGGAATGAATGAAAGGAGTATATCATGGCCAAAAAACAAGAACAGCCCTACAGGCTGCGCCAGGGTTATTTCCCG
>CAMVAJ010000051.1 GCA_947165425.1 uncultured Clostridia bacterium | reverse complement strand
ACGCCCACGCCGTCCACCCGAACCACCCGGAGTACGCCGACCCGGCCAACCGGGGGTGGAGGAACGGGTGCGTGGTGATCAAGCACTCCGCCCAGCAGAAGTATGTGACCGAGGCACTCTCCGACGCCCTCTTCACCGAGGTCTGCCGGCGGGCAGGCGTCCCCGTGCAGCACTATGTCAACCGGGCCGACCTCCCGGGCGGCTCCACCCTGGGACGCCTGGCTGTGGGCCATCTCTCCATCCCCGCCGTGGATATCGGCCTCGCTCAGCTGGCGATGCACTCCTCCTACGAGACCGCGGGCGCCCGGGATCTGGACGCCCTCTGCGCGGCGCTGCGCGCCTTCTACCAGCTCCCCTTCCGTCTCACGGACAGCGCCATTGATTTCGGCGGCCCGAACCCATGAGCGAAGTCTACGCCATGCGGGTCATCGCCCGCGCCCGGAACGCCTACACGGACAACTTCTCCGTCCCGCGCCAGCCCGGGCTGATCCCCGAGGTGGTCACGCGCATCGAGTTTGAGGAGGCCTACCGCGTCCCGGAGGCGCTGCGCGGCCTCGAGGGCTTCTCCCACCTTTGGCTATTGTGGTGCTTTGACCGCAAGGAGCAGGCCGGCTGGCATCCCACCGTCCGGCCCCCGCGCCTGGGCGGCAATACGCGGGTCGGCGTCTTCGCCTCCCGCGCGCCGGTCCGGCCCAACCCGATCGGCCTGAGCGTGGTGCGGCTCCTCTCGGTGGAGCCGGGCCCGGCCCTGCTGGTGCGCGGCGCCGACCTGGCGGACGGCACGCCCATCTTCGACATCAAGCCCTACCTCCCCTACGCCGACTGCGTGCCGGAGGCCACCGGCGGCTTCACCGAGGGCCTGGATGAGAAGCGCCTGGAGGTGGATTGCGACCCCGATCTCCTCGCCCCCCTGGGGGCGGAGGCCGAGGCGCTGCTTGCCGTCCTCTCCCACGACCCGCGCCCGGGCTATCAGCGGGATGAGAACCGGGTCTACGGCTTCCGCTTCGCCGGGTGCGAGGTGCGCTTCCGCGTCGCGGGGAGCAGGCTGACCGTTCTCGAGATCCGGCGCCCCGGCGCGCCCTCGCCCGTGTGAAGCCGTCATCATTTCAAGCAGAGAGGAGGTACGCGCCGTGAACCTGCAGGCGATGCTCCGCCAGACCATGGAGATGGAGAAGTGCAAGCCCGCCGCCCCCGAAGCCCGCAGCACCGACTGCTGGAAGAAGGAGACGGTGCGTCCGCTCTCCGAGTTTCCGGGCGCCTTCAGCCTCCCCCAGCAGAGCGTCGCGCTGATGGAGACCGCCGAGCTGCCCGATCCCCTGGATCCCACCCGCATTCTCTACCTGGACACGGAGACCACCGGCCTGGCCGGCGGCGCGGGCACGGTCGCCTTTTTGGTGGGGCTCGGCCGGCTGACGCCGGAGGGCTTCGTCATCACTCAGCTGGTGATGCGCGACTATCCGGAGGAGGTTTTCCTTCTGGAGGAGGTGCGGCGGGCCCTCGCCCAGAGCGATACCATTTGCACCTTCAACGGCCGGACCTTCGACGTCCCGCTCCTGCGCGACCGCATGGTCATGAAGCGCATGGACGCCGCCTGCCTGGACAAGCCCCATATCGACCTGCTCCACGTGGCGCGGCGCGTCTACAAGCTGCGCCTGCGGCAGTGCAATCTCGGCCGCCTGGAGGAGCTGCTGCTGGACATCCGGCGGGAGGACGACCTCCCCGGCGCGCAGGTGCCGGAGCGCTACTTCTCCTATCTGAAATGCGGGAACTTCGATCTGCTCTCCGACGTCCTGCGGCACAACGAGCAGGATATCGCCTCCCTCTGCATCCTGCTCAGCCACATGGCCGGCGTCTACCGCCAGCCGGAGCAGCTGCGCTTCGGGGAGGATCTCTTCGCCATGGGCAGCGGGCTGGAGCGCCATCAGCACCACGAGGAGGCGCGCCGCTGCTGGGAGATGGTCGGGCAGGGCAGCCTCCACGCCCAGAGCCAGCTGCGCCTGGCGGCCAACTGGCGCCGCGCGGGAGAGCGCGGCAAGGCGGCCGCCGTCTGGCGGTCTCTCGCCCAGGCCGGCGAGGGCGGGCTCGCGCCCTGGATCGAGCTGGCCAAATACTACGAGCACACCGAGCGGGACTATCAGAACGCCCGCGCCTGCGTCCGCCGGGCGATCGCCATGCTGGCGGATCCGGCCGTCTCCTTCTGGATGGACGCCCGGACTGTACAAGAGACGAAAAATGCGCTACAATACCGCTATGCGCGGCTGGAGCGGAAGCTCCGCGCGGCGGATGCGCCCGAGGGCGCGAAGGGAGAGAGTGAAGCATGGGACTGAGAGCGATGTTCAAGGGCAACAAGGCCTACCGCGCCCATGGCAACGGCAACTATGAGGAGGCCATGAGGCTCTACGAGGAGGCCATGGCCGAGGGGCTGGACCAGCCCCGCTATATGCTGAGCTACGCCGTCCTGCTCCTGCGGGACGGGCAGTATGCCAAGGCCCGCGATCTGCTGGTCAAAATCCAGAAATCCCCCGGTCTGACCCCGGACATGAAGGCTGAGCTCTTCGTGGACTACGCCGCCGCGGTCTTCCGCCTGGGCGAGCTGGACAAGGGCATCAACCTGCTCAGGCGGCAGCACCAGCACGCGCCCAGCGGCCTGGTCTACCAGACCCTCGGCTACCTGCTGGTGGAGAAGTACCTGCCGGAGCGCAGACCGGATTTCGACGCCCTCGAGGCGGAGGAGGCCGCCACGCGCGAGGCCGCATTAGACGCCGCGGCAGAGGCGGAAGCCCCGGAGGGCGAAGCGGAGGCAGCCGCGCCGGTCCCCGCAGAGGCAAAGCCCTCCGCCCGGGAGCTGTGGGCCCAGGGGCTGGCGGAGGCGGAGGCCTTCGAGCGGGAGGCCGTGGAGTATGACGACGAGGACGCCGTCGTGCTCGACAACATGGGCCAGTTTATCTACCGCGTCAAGGGCGACCCGGCCGCCGCCCGGGAGTGGTTTGACCGGGCGATCGCCCTCAAGCCGGGCCAGATCGACACCCTCTGGTTCCTCTCCCGCTATGATCTGGAGGCCGGGGAGACCGCCAAGGCCGTCGAGCGCCTGGAGAAGGCCGCCGAGGGCCGCTTCTCCCCGCTGAACTTCGCCGACAAGGCGATGATCGAGGCGGAGCTGCAGCGGCTGAAGGGCTGAGCCCCCGCGCGGCGCATCAATGAGAAGGGAGAAAAAGCATCATGAGCGAATACCAGGCTGAACAGCCGGCGCAGACCCCTGCCGGCGGCGAGTCCGCCGAAACCAGTCAGACCAAAAAGGAGAAGGTCAAAAAGCCGCTCTGGCGGGAGATTCTTGAGTGGATCCTGACCATCGTGGTGGCGCTGGCCGCCACCCTCGTCATCCGCACCGCCCTGTTCGAGCTCGTGCGCGTGGACGGCACGTCCATGCTGGACACGCTCCAGGACAAGGAGATCATGTTCGTCACCAAGACCGGCTACTCCAGCCTCTGGCTCTCCCTGCCCTGGCAGGATGACGAGACCAAGGAGGCCGCGCCGAAGTTCACCTTCTTCGGCGATCCCGCCCGCTTCGACGTGGTGGTCTGCCGCTACCCCGGCCGCGGGGACACCAACTTCGTCAAGCGCGTGATCGGTCTGCCGGGCGACACGGTGGAGATCCGGGACGGCTACCTCTATGTCAACAACGAGCGCTACGAGGAGCCCTACGTGAACGACGCCTACCGCGAGAATCTGTATCACGACTACGAGGCCGTGACCGTTCCCGCCAAGGGCGACGTCCTCACCTGCACGGACGACGGCCTGCTCCAGGCCAACGGCGGCGAGTACAGCTATGGCTTCACGGAGGTCCTCGCGCGGGACGGGAACGACGTCCTCCTGGCGCGGCAGACCAACTTTGGCCTCCACGCGGAGCTCAACGGCCGGACCATCATGATCCGGGACGGCGTCTGGTATCTCGACGCCGAGGCCCAGGACGCCAATCCCCTGGCCGGGCGCAGCTTCACGGTCGAGGACGACTATTTCTTCGTCATGGGCGACCACCGCAACAACTCCAACGACAGCCGCGCCCAGGGCGCGATCCGCCGCAGCTACGTCATGGGCCATGTCCAGCAGGTTCTCTTCCCCTTCAACGCGTGGCGCGGCATCCCCAACGGGCTGAACTACACCAAATAATCCGCTTTCCAGCCCATCCAAGCCGGCAGACTGCATCGTCTGCCGGTTTTTTGAGCGCATCCATATGATATTGTCATTTTCGATAGTTATATATTACAACATAGATTATGTTTATGCTGTGGCATTCAAAACTCGTATTGGACAATTTCCAGCTGTTTCTGTAGAATGAGGCCATCATCCAGAGGGAGGAAGCAGCCATCGGCATCGAGAAGGCTGAGGACCTGATCGCCGCGCTGGACGCCGCCTTCGAAGCGGTGCAGGCCGAATAAACCAGAGGCAAAAAGTGCCGCAATCAAAAGCCTCCCCGGCAAGCCAGGGAGGTTTTTGATGCTTTTTGGAAATCCCTTCAGTCCGCCAGCGTCCCCATGGGATCCCAGGGGTCCAGTTCCTTCGGGGCCTGCCCGGCGAGCTCCGCCAGCTCCCCGAGATAGGGCCTGCGGATGGCGGCCTGATAGACAAACTGATCGAACCAGGCGTCGGAGCAGACATAGTAGCCCTTCTCGCCGTTCTTGTCACCCCAGCTGTTCTCGATCTTCCAGCGGTTGGGCTTTCCGTCCACCAGGTTCACGCCGGTGAGGACCATCGCGTGGTTCATCGCGGAGAAGCCGTAGTCGAGGGCGTCCGCCTTGCTGATCTCCAGGTCGAGGCCGGAGAGCAGCTCATAGCCGTAGAGCTCCGTGTCCCAGATGCCCTTCTCCCGGTCGCCCGCGTGGCCCACGTCGCTGCCGAACCAGACGGGCTCGCCCGCCTCCAGCTGGCGGATGATGGCCGCCTTCAGCTCCTCCATGGTCAGGTTCAGGTGCACCACCGGCTTCCCGCCCTCCACGTTGCCGAGGTAGCGGATCGTGTAGGTCCGGTGGAAGGGCTTGTCCTGGGTCGGCGCGTGGATCACGCTGACATTCTCCCGCAGGATGTCCGCGGCCCACCTCTCACAGAAGGCCTGGGGCGTCAGGCCACGCTCCGCGTGGAAGACCTTGTCCTTATCCGTGTACTCGAAGTCGAAGGTCTTCGGCGGCTCGCCGTAGCAGGAGCAGAGGAAGCCGTAGATTTTCCCGAGCACCTCCGCCTTGCGGGCCTGCACCGTCTCCTCGGCCTCCCCGGCGCGCACCATGGCCCGCAGCTTCGGCGCGGCGGCCTTCAGGGCGCGGTTGAGGAGGTAATTCATCGGCCGGGTGTTGGCGGACTGGAAGGTCTCGTCGTAGGCGTCCTTCGGCACCAGGCCGTACTTCTCCGCGATGTTCACGAACATGGTCCACTGGCCGCCGTCGTGGACGCCGGTCTGCAGGATGAAGGCCACCTCGCGGTCGTCGGCGGGCTTTTCGGCGGTCTCGATGATCCGCTCCAGGAAATAGTTGGCCCGCTCGAATTTATCCCAGAAGGCCAGATAGCTCTGGCTCAGCTCGAACTTCTCCAGGTTCAGCTTCTTCGCGATGGCCTCGCGCACCACGTTTGTGGCGGCGAAGAGCCAGCAGCGCCCGCTGTGTTCCTGGTTAGCTACCGGCAGGGTCTCCAGCTCCAGGGAGAAGCGGGGGTGCATCCGGTTGGCCGCGGCCCGGGAGTAGGCCACGCTGGGGATCTCGCTCTTGGAGAGGGCCAGCGCCGCCAGCTGCCGCTCGGGGTCGTTCTCCCACGCCTCGCGCCACTGGTCCAGCTGCTCGCAGGTCACGGAATGGTTCATGTCGCATCTTCCTTTCTGTTTGCGTCCTCGGCGAAGGTTTTCTCCAGCTCCTGCGCCTCCCGCACGAGGCGGCGCATCCGCCCGGCGACGCCGGACTTGGTCAGGGGCGGATCGCACTTGCGGCCCAGCTCCTCGATGGAGAGCTCCGGGTTGTCCAGCCGCAGCTGGGCCATCTCCCGCAGGGCGGGGGGCAGGGTGTACAGGCCCCGGTGGATCGCCAGGAGCCGGGCGGCCCGGGCCTGCTCCGCGGCGGCGGAGAGCTGCCGCTCGCTGTTGTGCTCGTCGCAATTGGAGGCGCGGTTCGCCGCGCCGCGCATCTGCCGCGTGATCCGGATATTCTCTAACTTCATCACCGCGCTGGAGGCCCCCATCAGGGCCAGCACATCCGCGATCTGCTGCGCGCCCTTGAGATAGACCACCGAGACGCCGCGCCGCTCCTGGTGCCGCGCCGGGAGGCCCGAGCGCTCCAGCTGCTTTTCCACCAGCTCGCGCAGGCCCTCGTCCCGGGCGGTGATCTCGAAGTGATAGCCCTTGTCCGGGCTGGTGATGGAGCCCGCGCCGAGGAACGCGCCGCGCAGGTAGGCCCGCTGGCAGCACTGCCGCGTGATCTGCGGCTTGGGCAGCGCCCGCCGCAGCACCGGCTTGCCGTTCTCGTCCAGCTCCATCATTCTCAGCGCCGTCAGCAGCAGCGGGGCCTCCTGGGCGTCCACCTTCAGCACGCAGGTGCGCCGTCCGCCCAGCCGGCTGTGCTCAAGAAAGTTCAGCGTGGGGTTCAGGTTGAAGCGCTCCCGGCACATCCGCAGGATGCGCCGCGCCAGCGCCACATTCTCCACCTGCCAGGAGACATTCACCCGGCCGCCGCCCTCGAAGCCGAGGCTGCCCGTCGTCTGCGTCAGGGCGCTCAGCTCCGCCAGCGCGCAGCAGTCCCGCTCCATCGGCAGGCGGATCAGCTCCGCCTTCACGTCAGAGGAAAAGGACATTCCGGCTCTCGCCTCCTCGTCCGCTTCTCGGCAGCGCGGGCCGCCGCGCTGTCTTCAGTTCACCTGATACGCCTCCGTCCACCAGGCGCGCTGGTAGATATCCGTCAGCCGGTAGGTGCACAGCAGGCGGTAGTCCGCGGGGATGTAGCCCTCGGAGACCGTCAGGCCCGCGCCGCAGGAGATCTCGCGGCCGAAGCGGTAGCTGTCGTCATAGGTTCCGTCGTAATGGTAGAAGTCCACGATGGGCTGCAGGACGCTCTGGGCGCTGATGGCCTCCAGCTCGTCGGCCTTGGCGACGGTCTCCGTCTCGCCGTCCATGTAGACGCGGCGGATGCCCGCGGCCTGGAAGCCGGTGCTGTCCGTGTAATAGACGATCAGCTCGGCGCGCTCGCCGTCGAGCAGCACGGGGATATAGCCCCAGCTCTCCC
This sequence comes from uncultured Clostridia bacterium, assembly GCA_947165425.1. GTDB lineage: Bacteria > Bacillota > Clostridia > Christensenellales > Aristaeellaceae > RUG11272. The sequence goes on along the minus strand of CAMVAJ010000051.1, from coordinate 9,796 downwards.
CGTTGCCCGCCGCCTCGCGGTAGTAGGCCACAAGCTGCCCGTTCAGGGTGATCCACGCGCCGGACGTATCCGCCAGCAGGCCGCCCCGGTCGTCCGCGTCGAAGACGTTGTCCAGGCCGAGATCCACGTAGCCCTCCCCGTCGTCCAGGAAGAGGTTCAGATCCACGTCGTGCACCAGCGCCCACTGCTCGGCGGAGAGGCGCAGCACCTTCCGGCCGTTCTCGTCCGTGAATCGGAGATCCGCCCCGTCCAGGGCGTTGTCCGCCAGGTAGGTCTCCAGGGCCTCACCCTCCATGGCCCGCCCGAAGAGGGAGCCGGAAGAGGAGCCGCCGCCCAGGAAGAGGTCCAGCAGGGCGGAGATGGAGTCGCCCGAGGAGGCGGAGTAGCCGGAGGAATAGCCGCCGGAGTAGCCCGAGCCGAACCCGCTCAGGGAGGCGTAGGGGTTGCTCGTCCCGCCCATGGCCGCCTGGCCGCTGCTCTCCAGCGAGGCGAAGGCGCGGATGCACTCCGCGTAGCTGTCGTCCATGCCGATGGAGGCGTAGGCGTTGGCCGCCTTGTTCACGTTGGCCGTCTTCTGGTAGGGGAAGTAGATGGACAGGCCGTAGGCGCCGGTCAGGGAGGCCGCGCGGTTGTACTTCACCGCGCCGTCGATGGCCGCCGTAAGGGCTGCCGCCTCGTCGCCGCCGATGCGGTTGGCCAGGTCGGACAGGTCCACCTGGTCGATCTTGGTGGAGGCGGCGAACTCCCGCGCCCCGTAGCGGGCGTTGGAGACCTGCTTGTACTCGCCCTCCTTCACCATGCTGGTGACGGACTTGGAGAAGTCGCGGAGCGTATCCGGGATCGTCAGGGAGAGCTCCGCCAGGTCGGTCACCGAGAGGGTGGTCTTCTGGCCCCGGGCCTGCTGGGCACAGGCGGAGACGAAGCTGTCGCAGATCTCCTTGCCCAGGTCGATGGTCGCGATGGAGGTGTTGCGCCCCAGGCTGGTCAGCCAGTCGGTGTAGTACCAGCCGATGCCGGGCTCCGTCTCCTCGGAGGCGATGAGGTAGTCAGCGTAGTCGGCGCACATCAGCGCCGTCTCCACCGTCGCCATCAGGCAGGCGTCGAAACCGATGAAGTCGAACTTCACGCCGCCGGCCTTCAGCGCCCGCTGGATGCCGGGCAGCGTCATGGAGCCGGTATTGCGGTACTTTTCGTCATAGCCGTAGCCGGAGACCGAGCCGCCGCCGTGGTCCCAGAGGATCAGGCAGTACCGGCTGGCCGGATAGTTCTTGGACGCGTACCGGATGAAGGCGGAGAGGTTGTCCGGGTTGGTCATGGAGGAGGCGCCCTCGTTGTCCGAGAGGGACATCAGCTTGCCGTCCTGCACGCGCCAGATCTGGTTGACCTGGTTGGAGATGCCCCGGATATGCCACTGGGTCGAGCCGCCCGTATAGACGATCACGCGCACGTTGTCCCCGTAGGAGGCCTTCGCGATCTCCTGCAGGTCCCGGCTCGCCATGGAGCTGCGGCTCTCCAGATCCGCGCCGCACATATAGATCATCAGGGTCACGGTATCCTTGCCGTTGCCCTTGAGCTTGGTGTACTTCGCCCGCGCGCCGCTGGCCACCGTCCGGTCGAGGCGGGTGGAGTCGCCGCTGTTGGCGCTGCCGGTGGAGGAGACCGTGCCGCCGGTATAGGACGTGCCGGAGGCCCCGCCGCCGATCAGATCCCACAGGGAGAAGGCCGCGCCGCTCTGGGGCGCCTGGGTGACCGTGGGCCGCCGCGTCGCCGTGGCCGTGGGCTTCCGGGTGGCCGTCGCCGTGGGCTTGCGGGTGGGGGTCGCGGTCGCCGCCGGCCTGCGGGTGGGCGTCGCCGTCACGGTGGGCCGGCGCGTCGCCGTCGCCTGGGCCTGCTGAGTGTAGGCCGTCACGGTCGGAACATAGCTGTCCCCCGTGTCGGAGCCGCCGCCGAAGAGGCCGCTCAGGCCCCCGCCGCCGCCCAAAAGCACCACAAGCACCGCGATGATCAGCATGATGGGCGACATCCCGCCGCCGTTGCGCTGTCCACCGCCACGGCTGCCGCCGCCGTTTCCGCTGCCGCCGCTGCTGCCGCCGCCCATCCCCGTGGGACGGTTGCCCACCGGTCCGGTGCCCAGGCCGCTGCCCTTGCGCCCGCCGACGCCCGCCGTGCCGGTCACATTGCGTCTCCTGCCCTGAGGTGCGTTGCTCATGGTCTACTCCTCCCAATCGTGCTTCGCGTTTTCAATACGTCTCAGTCCGGCTCCGGGCCGGACAGGTCCAGCATATCCCGTATGGCCTCCAGCTTCTTCTCGCCGATCCCCTTCACCGAGAGCAGGTCCTCCGGGTAGTAGAAGGGGCCGTGGGCCTCCCGCTCGAGGATGAGGTAGGCCGCCAGGGTCTCACCGACGCCGGGCAGCGCCGTGAGCTCCTCCGCGTCCCCGCCGTTGACGTCCACCCAGCCGCGCTGCGGCGGGATCGCCGTCACCGCCGGCAGCTGCGGCAGCCCCCGCGAGGGGAGCGCCTCGGCCTCCCGGCGGGGCGGATGCAGCGCCGCGCCGAGGATCACGCAGGCCAGCGAGGCCGCGCACAGCCCGAAGATCAGCTTTCGCAAGGGTTTCAACCCCTTAGTATTCACAGATTTGTATCCCAACAGGACCTCATCCACCATCGCCCCGCGGAGGGCGGTGGATGAGGTCCGCCATCCACCGCGCCGTCTCTTCTCAGAGATTCTTCCGCACCTTCTGGCCTTCCTTGGTGTCCTCCACCAGGTAGCCGGCCGCCTTGATGGCGTCGCGCAGCTCGTCGGAGCGCTTCCAGTCGCGGTTCTTGCGGGCCTGGGCCCGCTCCTCCGCCATGGCTTGGATCTCCGGCGGCAGGGCGTCGGACTCCTTCTGCACCAGGCCCAGCACGTCGCACAGGGCCTTCATGCTGTCCAGGCCCGCCTGCACGGCGGCCTTCGACGACTGCTCGTTCAGCGTGGAGTTCGCGTCCCGCACCAGCTCGAAGATGGCGCCGATGGCGTCGGCGGTGTTCAGGTCGTCGTCCATGGCGGCGTCGAAGCGCTGCTCGTACTCCTTCAGCCGGGCCGCAAAGGCGGTCTCCGCCTCGTCCAGGGGGCGCTCCGGGGCCTTGTCCAGGAGGAAGCGCATCTGATCCCGCGCGGTGTAGAGCCGCTGCAGGCTGGCGTTGGCCGCCGCGATCTGCTCCTTGGAGAAGTTGATGGGGCTGCGGTAGTGGGCCGACAGCATGAACATCCGCACGGCCTCCAGGTCGAACTCCTTCGAGATATCCCGCACGGTCCAGAAGTTGCCCAGGGACTTGGACATTTTCTGGTTGTCCACATTGATGAAGCCGTTGTGCATCCAGTACTTCACATAGGGGTGGCCGGTGGCGCCCTCGGACTGGGCGATCTCGTTCTCGTGGTGCGGGAAGAGCAGGTCCTTGCCGCCGCAGTGGATGTCAAAGGTCTCGCCCAGATAGGTCATGGACATGGCCGAGCACTCGATGTGCCAGCCGGGCCGGCCCATGCCCCAGGGGCTCTCCCAGGCCGGCTCGCCGGGCTTCTGCGCCTTCCAGAGCACAAAGTCCGCCGGGTTCTCCTTGTCCGTCTCCACGTCCAGGCGCTCGGAGGCGCCCATCTCCCGGTCCTCCACGGACTGGCCGGAGAGCTTCCCGTAGCCGGGGAAGGCGGAGACGCGGTAGTACACGTCGCCCGTGGCGCCCACATAGGCGTGGCCGTTGTCGATCAGCCGCTGCACGAGGGCGATGATCTGGGGGATGTGCTCCGTCGCCCTGGGGTGGACGGTGGCCGGGTGGATGCCCAGGGCCTTGGCGTCGGTCCAGTACTCGGCGATGAAGCGGTCCGCTAATTCCTTGACCGTGATGCCCTCCCGGTTCGCCCGGTTGATCATCTTGTCGTCGATATCGGTGAAGTTCTGCACGAAGGTCACCTCGTAGCCCTCGCGCTCCAGCTGGCGGCGCAGCACGTCAAAGGTGATAAAGGGCCGCGCGTTGCCGATGTGAAAATAGTCATAGACCGTCGGGCCGCAGGCGTAGATGCCCACCTTGCCCTCGTGGATCGGCACAAAGGTCTCCTTCTTCCTGGTCAGGCTGTTGAAAATCTGCATGGTATTTCCTCCCTCAGTCCGGCTTTTGCTCCGCCGGCGTGATCTTTTTCTCCAGGCGCGCGATGCGCAGCTGATGGTCCCGGGCCGCGATCTCCATCTCCTGCCGGAGATCCGCGTCCGTCTCCTCCTTCATGGCCTCCTCGATCCGCTGCAGCCGACATCGCGTGGTCTCCAGCTCCATCTCCACCGCCCCGGGGTCGTCCAGGGCGTCGGCGTAGACCGCCCGGAGCGAGCGGAGCACCTGGTCGTGGAAGACCTCGCTCCCCGTCATCAGGCTCACCGCCAGGGCGCACTTATCCAGCAGGCACGCCAGCGGCTCGCCCTCCTTGGCCCCGCGCAGGATCTCATGCTGCAGCTCCTCCGTCTTTCGGATGTTCTCCTGGTACTGCTTCCAGGCGCTGCCCGTCTGCTCACTCATGACGCTTCACCATCTTCTCTCCGTAAACGCTTTGCTGTCAAAAGCATGCTCATCGCTCATTCAGGGTTCTTTCAGGGACAGGCCGGTCAGCATCCCGAAGGGGATCCGCTCCCCCTCCAGCTCCAGCGCGGCCTCGGCGGCGTTCACCCGCCGGGCTGTCCCCTCCAGCGTCTCCGCGAAGCCCCAGCCCGGGCGCTCCTCCCGGAAGACCTGAACCGACACCGCCGGCCGCTCCCCCTCGGCGAGACGCCGGGCTAGGGTGTTCAGCGCGGCGTTGATCTCCTCCCGCTGCTCCTCGGAGAGGATGACCTTCGGCTGCATCAGCACCCGCGCCTCGCTCAGCTCGTCGTCGAAGCCCCGCAGCGCCGCGAAGGGCATGAAGATCTTCGTCCGGTCTGCGATCGGCATCCTGGGGTGCTTCGCGCTGGGCTCCCATCTGGGATGGGCGCGCAGCTCCTCCTCCGTCATCCGCCCTCCCCCTCTCCGGAGGCGTGGCCGCCGACGGTCGCGTTTCGCTCGCGGGCGGTGGAGCCCTCCTGAAAATTGGTGCCGCGCAGCAGCGCGTTCGCCCCGAAGCGCCGCTTGATCTCGTAGATCGTCTTCTGCATGCGGGTGTCCCGCTCGTCCTCGGCCCGCTTCTGGGGCGCGGGGTCGAACAGCGACAGCTGCTCCCCCGCCGGGTCCGCCGTGCCTAGCGGTCGGACGCTCCCGCTGCCGATGTAGAAGCGGCGGATCGGCAGGCGCGGATCCACGCCGCCGTCATAGAGCGCCAGGGTCGCCTCCTCGATGCGTCTTCCGGAGGCGGTGAAGCGCCGGCGGCCGCTCGCGTCTGTCAGCGGCCGGCTGCCGTGCATGGGCTTGGGCACCGTGACGCCGTAGCGGTCCACCTCCGTCGCCCCCCGCCAGCCGCCCTCCTCCGCGCCGGAGCGGTCGTAGCCCACGTAGAGCGAGACTCCGTCCGTCTCCAGGCCCTTCTGGGTCAATTGCATGGTCAGGGCGTCCGCCATCTCCCGGGCGATCACCCGCCCCCGCTCGTAGTCGTAGGGGACCGGCAGCACCTGCCCGATGGAGATGGACTGGTCCGCCGGGCGGAAGGCCTTGATCTCCGCCATGCCGCAGGGCTCCCAGCCCCAGGCGTGGTCGATCAGCAGCTCCGCGTCGATGCCGAAGGTGCGGTAGAGCGCGTCCTCCTCCGTGAGGCTCAGCCGCGCCACGTCGCCCATGGTCTCCGCGCCGAAGTGCTTCAGCCGGTTCACGGTTCCCTTGCCGATGCGCCAGAAATCCGTCAGCGGCCTGTGATCCCATAGCTGGGCGCGGTAGCTCGCCTCGTCCAGCTCCGCCAGGCGCACGCCGTCGGCGTCCGCCTCCGCGTGCTTGGCCACGATATCCATCGCGATCTTCGCGAGGTAGAGGTTCGTCCCGATACCGGCCGTGGCCGTGATGCCCGTCTCCCGCAGCACCGCCCGGACCAGCGTGCGCGTCAGCTCCCGGGCCGTCAGCCCGTAGAGGGACAGGTAGTTCGTCAGGTCCACAAAGACCTCGTCGATGGAGTAGACATGGATGTCCTCCGGGGCCAGGTAGCGCAGGTAGACCTTCTGGTAGATGCGGGCGGCGTACTCCATGTAGAACTTCATCCGGGGCAGCGCGACGATGTACTCCAGCTTCCGCCCCGTCCGCGCCTCCACCTCCCGGGCCTTCTCCACCACCTCGAAGAGACGGCTCCGCCCGGAGAGGCCGTATTTCTTCAGGCTCGGCGTGACGGCCAGGCAGATCGTCTTCTCCGTGCGCCGCGCGTCCGCCACCACCAGGTTCGTCGTCAGGGGGTCGAGTCCGCGCTCGACGCACTCCACGCTGGCGTAGAAGCTCTTCAGGTCGATCGCAGCGTACACGCGCTGACTCATCCGGCTCCCCTCCCCCAGCGTTTGAGAAAGTATACCATTCTTTGCCCGCTCTGTCCAGAATCCGCATCGGTTTTTGCCCGGGGCGCGCTCCGCTTTTTTCTTCCTTTTGCGCCCATCGGCCGCGAGCGGATCATGGATTCCCGTCGATCACACACGCGAAAAAGGATGGATATGCTTTTCCCGGGACGAAAAGCCGGAAAACGCTTGACATTGCTGGAAATCTATGTATACTTGCCCGTGGGCTTTAGGCCCGTCAAGACAATGCATAGCATTTAAGGAGGAATCTTTCCATGAACAAGTCCGATCTGATTGCCAAGCTGGTGGAGAACGACATCAAGCGCGCCGACGCCGAGAAGGCCATCAACACCCTCGTCGACTCCGTGACCGAAGCGCTGGTCAAGGGCGACAAGGTTCAGCTGATTGGCTTTGGCTCCTTCGAGGTGAAGAGCCGTCCCGCCCGTGAGGCCCGCAATCCCCGCACCGGCGAGACCATCAAGGTCGAGGCCTCCAAGGCGCCCCTGTTCAAGGCTGGCAAGGCGCTCAAGGACGCTGTGAACAAATAATTGGTTTTTTGCAAGGGCCCGCGGGAGACCGCGGGCTTTTTGAACCGGAGGACAACGGCATGAGACTGGACAAATACCTCAAGGTCTCCCGCATCATCAAGCGGCGGACCGTCGCGAACGAGGCCTGCGCGGGCGGGCGTGTGACCGTCAACGACCGGGTGGCGAAGCCCGGCGCGGAGGTGAAGGTCGGCGACGTGCTCACCATCCGCTTCGGCGACAAGCTGGGGCGCTATGAGATTCTCTCCATCGCGGAGACCGTCCGCAAGGGGGACGCCGCCGAGATGTACCGCGTGCTGGCGGAGGACGCCGGCATGGCGGAGGAGCGAGCATGAGCGCCGCGGGGGCTGTCTGGCAGGGCATCGTCCTGGGCGGCGGCAGCGGCAGCCGCATGGGGCTGGGCTATAACAAGGCCCTCTACCCGCTGAACGGCCGGGCGGTGATCCGGCGCAGCGCGGAGGCCATCGCGCCCCACGTGCAAGGCCTGACCGTGGTCTGCCCCCGGGAGGAGCGGGCGCGCTTCGCCGAGGCGCTGGCCGGGCTGGACGCGCCGCTGACGCTGGTGGACGGCGGCGAGACCCGGCAGGCCTCGGTCCGCCACGCCCTGGACGCCCTGCCGGAGGGGGTCACCCACGTCCTCGTGCACGACGGGGCGCGCTGCCTCGTGGAGGCGGAGGTGATCCGCGCCGCCATGGCCAGTGCGGAGGCGAAGGGCAGCGGCGTGGCCGCCGTGCCCGTGAAGGACACGCTGAAGGAGGCGGACGCGGAGGGCCGCGCCGCCGCCACGCTCCCGCGGGAGCGGCTCCGGGCGGTGCAGACGCCGCAGGCCTTCGAGCTGTCCCTGCTGCGCCGCGCCCACGAGGCGGCCGCCGCCGAGGGCTATGTCGGCACGGACGAGGCCGTGCTGGTGGAGCGCCTGGGCGAGCCGGTCTGGCTCACGCCCGGGAGCGGACGGAATCTCAAGCTGACGACCCCGGAGGATATTCAGATGGCACAGACCATTTTGGGGGCGCTGCCCCTGCGGATCGGCACCGGCTACGACGTGCACCGCCTCGTGACGGGCCGGGCGCTGATCCTCTGCGGCGTGGAGATCCCCCACACCCACGGCCTGGACGGCCACTCCGACGCGGACGTGGCGCTCCACGCGCTGATGGACGCCCTGCTGGGTGCCGCCGCCCTGGGCGATATCGGCCAGCACTTCCCGGACACGGACGAGCGCTACCGCGGTATCTCCTCCATGGCGCTGCTGCGGGAGACCGCCCGGATCCTGCGCGAGCACGGCTTTGCCCCCGCGCAGACCGATCTCACGATCGTCGCCCAGGCCCCCAAGCTCGCCCCCCACATCCCGCAGATGCGCCGCAATGTCGCCGATGCCCTCTCCCTCCCGCTGGAGCAGGTGAGCGTCAAGGCCACCACCACCGAGCGCCTCGGCTTCGAGGGCCGCAGGGAGGGCATCAGCGCTCAGGCCGTCGCAACAGTCACATTAATTTGAAAACATTCTGTAACATCATTGACATATTTAGTGTCTTGTCGTAAAATGTCCCTGTGACAGGGACATTTTTTCAGTTTTTGGAGGGAGTACCATGCGCAAGACCTCTATCATGGTTCTGCTATCATGTCTGATATGCCTGATTTTCTCCTTTGCATATGCGGATGATTTTGCCATTGAAAACACGATCTATAACGACGATCACACGGGCGTGATCATTCAGTCAGGCGGATCTTCTCAGGGCGCCATCGTGATCCCTTCTGCCATCTATGATCCGATATCCGATCAGGATCTGCCCGTGGTTGGCATTGGCGGCAATGCATTTGCCGCACGCGAAATCACCTCTGTTACCATTCCTGAAACCGTACAGACGATTGGTGCAAACGCATTTTCTTCATGCAGAAATCTGCGCACCATCACCCTGCGTGAAGGTCTTCAGTCGATCGGGAGCAGCGCCTTTGCCAACTGTTCTTCACTCACAAGCATCACCATTCCTGACAGCGTTACGGAAATCCAGTATCTCGCCTTCAACAACTGCTCTGGCATGAGCACACTGCATATTGGCAGCGGTTTGAGGCAAATCAATATGGGAGCATTCCAGCGCTGCACAGCGCTCACCGAGGTCGTTCTTCCCGAAAACGTGTCGATCGTTGGCAAGCATGCCTTTGGCGGATGTACCTCCCTGCTGCGCATCACGCTACCAGACCACTTAGTTTACGAGGAAGACAGCTTCCCCGCAGGCGCCCTCATGATCTGCAATGCGAGCGGACAGACCGCGAAAGCCTTCGACACCTTCGCCGATCCCTCGCTGACCGGCTGGAAGCTAACCTGGAACGCGGACAAGAACGCGGTCGAGGCCGTCCGTGACACGGCGGTTTCCGGCGCGGATCCGCTGCCGATGCTGGTGCACGGCGTGCTGATCCTCAACGGCGCGGAGCAGGTGGCCTTCGTCCTGCCCGCCGGGCTGGACACCATCGAGGAGGAGGCCTTCTCCGGCATCGCCGCGGCCGCGGTCAAGGTGCCCGCCAGCTGCCGGCGCATCGAAGCCCGCGCCTTCGCCTCCAGCCCGTCCCTGCGCTATGTGTTCTTGCCCGCCGGCGTCTCGCTCCACGCCTCCGCCTTTGACGGCTGCTCCAATCTGACGCTGGTGCTCAGCGCGCAGGACGACAACATTCAGTATGTCGCCCAGTTGAAGGGCTATGGCTACCTGGTGAAATAATCCTGATATCCGAATGGTTCATCCGCAAAACCTGCCCTTCCACCGCCGCCCCGCGGAGGGCGGCGGTCCCCCTCCCCAGCAAG
>CAMVAJ010000050.1 GCA_947165425.1 uncultured Clostridia bacterium | reverse complement strand
GGATATCACCCAGGGTCTGCCCCGCGTCGAGGAACTTTTCGAGGCGCGCAAGCCCAAGCACGAGGCGGTGCTGGCTGAGATCAGCGGCATCATGACGGTCAACGAGACGAAGAACAAGCGCATGCTGCAGATCGTCTCCGATACCAACCCGCAGGATACCCGCTCCGTGCAGATCTCCTACTCCGCCCGCGTGAACGTCGAGAACGGCGCGCATGTCGAGGCCGGCGACGTGCTGGTCTCCGGCGCGATCAACCCCCACGACCTGATGCGCATCCTGGGCGTGAAGAAGGTGCAGGAGTACCTGCTCAAGGAGGTTCTCTCCGTCTACCGCTCCCAGGGCGTGGCCGTGGCCGACAAGCACATCGAGATTATCGTCCACCAGATGCTCCGCAAGGTGCGCGTGGAGGACGCCGGCGACACGACCCTGCTGCCCGGCTCGATGGTCGACATCTTCGCCTTCGAGGCCGCCAACCGCGACGTGCTGGCCTACAACATGGCGCTGCCGGACGTGGACGAGAACGGCAATCCCAACGTGCCCAAGCGCACCGCGACCGCTCGCCGCGTGCTGCTGGGCATCACGAAGGCCGCGCTGGCGACGGAATCCTTCCTGTCGGCCGCCTCCTTCCAGGAGACGACCCGCGTGCTCACCGAGGCCGCCATCCGCGGCAAGGTGGACCCGCTGCTCGGCCTGAAGGAGAACGTCATCATCGGCAAACTGATCCCCGCAGGCACAGGCCTGAAGCGCTACACGGACATCGAGATTCGGGAGAGCGTCTACTGAGAAAACTGAGAGGGCGAGCCCGTGCGGGTTCGCCCTCTTTTCGGAGCTGCTATGGACAACATTATTCTGATCGGCATGCCGGCCAGCGGAAAATCCACGGTGGGCTTCTTCCTGGCGCGGGCGCTGGGCTGGGCGTTCCTCGACAGCGACCGGGAGATCGAGCGCCGGCGGGGACAGAAGCTCTCCCGGCTGGCACGGGAGCTGGGCACCGAGGGCTTCCGGGCCCTGGAGGAGGAGGTCAACGCCTCGCTGGATGTGCACCGGACCGTCATCGCGCCGGGCGGGAGCGTCATCTACGAGGAGCGGGCCATGCGGCACCTCCGCTCGCTGGGCTCCGTGGTCTATCTCCGCTTCGCCTATGAAACCATCGCGGGCCGGCTCGGGGACCTCGGGAAGCGGGGCGTCAGCATGAAGCCGGGGCAGACCCTGAGGGATCTCTACCGTGAGCGCTGCCCGCTGTATGAGAAGTATGCCGATCTGACTGTCGACGCGGACGGCCTGCTGCCGCGCGAGATCATCGCGATCATCCGGGACAGACTGGGCCTGGCCGAGGCCGATCCAACGGAACCTGAATCAACAATGGGAGCGTGAACAGAATGAGTGATTTGAATATCGTCTGCCTGGACCTGGAGGGCGTGCTGGTGCCGGAGATCTGGATCGCCTTCTCCGAGGCGAGCGGCATCCCGGAGCTGCGCCGCACCACCCGCGACGAGCCGGACTACGACAAACTGATGCGCTGGCGTCTGGGAATCCTGCGGGAGCATGGCCTGGGCCTGAAGGACATCCAGGCGACGATCGCGAAGATCGATCCGATGCCCGGGGCAAAGGCTTTCCTGGACGCCCTGCGGGAGCGCACGCAGGTGATGATCCTCTCGGACACCTTCACCCAGTTCGCCAAGCCGCTGATGGAAAAGCTCGGCTGGCCGACGCTGCTGTGCAACACGCTGGAGATTGGCGCGGACGGGGCCATCACCGGCTACCGCATCCGGACGGAGAAGTCCAAGCTCTCCACGGTCCGGGCGCTGCAGAGCGTCGGCTTTGAGACCATCGCCGCCGGCGACAGCTATAACGATCTCGCCATGATCCAGGCGAGCAAGGCGGGCTTCCTCTTCCGCTCCACCGAGCAAATCAAAAAGGATCACCCGGAGCTGCAGGCCTTCGAGCGCTACGAGGATCTGCTGGCCGCGATCACGGCGGCTCTGTGAGCCCCAAAACATCAAACCAAAGCCAAAAAACAACGCTCCGCGCCAGATGGCGCGGAGCGCTTTTCAATATAGCGTTTTATCGGCGGTAGAGGGGGAAGGCCGGCGGATAGGCCCTGGGCGCCTTCGGCGCGCCGCCCGAAGCGGCCTCGGCCGCGGGCTTGTCCTCGGGCAGGGCCAGCAGACGCGTGGTCTCCCGGCTCATGGGCATCAGCTCGTCGTAGCGGGGGATGCGGCCGACCACGTTGTCGCACAGCCAGTTCATGCGCATCAGCTGCTCGGGCGTGAAGTCCGCGTCCCGCGGCGCGCGCAGCTCGCCGGCCTGGTCGCGGATCTCGCTCTGGAAGGGATTCATCGCGCCGGAGCGGATGCCCTCCTTGAGGATGCCCGCCAGCTGGCGCACGCCCTCCGGGATGATGGCCGCCAGCCGGATGTCGATGACGCCGCTGGACATGCCCCACCAGTAGCTGACCGCCGTCTCGCCGTTGGCCTCGGCGGACCAGGCGCCGGCGAGCACCGAGCGGGCGATCTGCTCATAGGTCTTGCCCCAGTCCCACATGTCGGAGGTCAGGGGCAGATGGGAGCCGTCCTCGGAATAGAGGGAGGTGGACCAGCCCGGCCCGATGTTGCTGGGGGTGGTGGTGGCCACCGGGTGGCCGGAGATGATCCGGGCGCCCGCGCTCCAGAGACGCTGCACGGGGTCGCCGTCCAGGCAGGACCAGTCCAGCAGGACCTTTGCGTCCGGGTTGGTCATGCGGACGCCCAGCGCGAAGGCGTTGACCGACGCGGGCACGCCGAGGATGGGGTAGCGGGCGATATAGCCGATGGGATTCCCGGCGCACATCGCGCCCGCGATGGCGCCGGCGATGAACTTGGTCTCGTGGATCCGACTGTAGTAGGTGCGCACGCCAACATAGGGGACGGACAGGGCGCAGACCAGCACCTTCAGCCCCGGGTGGAGGGCGGCGATCTGCCGGGCCGGGGCGAGCAGGATCGGGGCGGTGGCGATCAGCAGCTGCGCGCCGTCCTTGGCGACAGCCCGCTCCATGAGGGTCTCCGCGTCCTCCTCGCCGACGATATAGGTTCGCACCCGGACCTGCGTGCCGAGCGCCTGCTCCATGGCGACGCGGCCCTCGTCGTGTCCCTGGGTCCAGACGCTGGTCTTGGGATCGTTGGCGTGAATGAAGGCGATGTTCAGCGTCGGCGGGGCGATGCCGTCCAGAATGCGGCCCACCAGATTCTTGCCCGGGATCACCGGCTCGGTGGAGACGGTCTCCTCGCCCTCGGAGGCGAAGCGGAGATCGGGCACCAGGCCCTCCACGCGGCTGCGCAGGTCCGAGAGGGGCAGATCGCGGAACTGGGCGTAGGGATACAGCTCCAGGCAGGCGAGCAGGACGTCGCTCCGGGTCTGGCCCTTCATGCGGCTGAGGAGCTGCGCGCTGCAGGCCTCCCGCAGACGCCACAGCAGGGAGACGAAGGCCTGACGGTCGTCGGCCGACCAGGACCTATTCGGATCCAGGCCGAGATACTCGCCCAGCTGACGCCACTGATCCGGGTGCTCGAAGTGCAGACCGTAGACGCCGGTCTGCTTGTAGAAATCGAGGAAGGCGGCGTAGCTGTCTGCGGTGGGGTCGTTCTCGCCCCTGCGGGTCGGCAGAACGCGGGTCACCTTGGCGCGGATGGAGAGGGCGTCGAAGGAGCGGAGCACGCTGACGCGCTTGTGCCCCTCCTGCACATAGAAGTAGCCGAGATACTCAAAGCAGGAGATCGGGTCGGTGATGCCCTCGTCCAGCTGCGCGCCGCACAGCGAGATCCACTTGCTGCCGAACTCGGTGTTCTCGTCGAGGATCGGCATGAAGTTGCCGGCGAAGGCGCCCTTGCGCCCGTCCGCCAGCGTGCCGACGATGTCGTCCATGGGGATCTCCATGACGCCGAGATCGACCTTCGTGGCGGCGGAAAAGTCGGGCATGGTGTTTTCCAACGAGGGCATATAGGGGTCCAGCCCCTTGGACTGGGCTTCCTGAACATATTTCAGACCCGCTTTGAGGGCCGTGTGAAATTGCGCGATGGCTTCCTGAATACTCATGGGATAACCTCCGGGATGGGTTGCTTGGAAAATGGAACGGCGGGACGCCGATCCTCGGAGGGCATTATACTCATTTTGCCCCAGGAATCAATGGGCAAAAGTAGTCCCTGTCTGACCGTCAAAGCCATGAGCCCCTTGCTATTTCCGGCTGAATCGCCTATACTTGCCTTTGAGGCGCGGCGCGGGTGCGCCGCCGGACCCAGACACGGGCGTGGAGGCGGAAAAGATGTACGAGGAAGCGGAATACACGGCCATCCGGGAGCAGCTCCGGAAACGGCTGATCCTGACCCTGATCCCGGCGGGGATCCTGCTGGCGGGGATCGTTGTCGCGGCGATCAACCGGCGCGAGCTGCCGACGGAGATCCTCAGCATGCTGCTCTGCGTGGGGCTGATTTTCGCCTGGGGCGTTCTCCTGCGCCCGCTCCGGCAGTACAGCCTCTTCCTCAACGGCGTGCTCCACGGGCCGAACCATGAGGCGGAGGGGCGCTGGAACCGGATCGAGGAGGAGGTCTCGATGGTGGACGGCGTGGCGACCCACGCGGTCTACCTCGACAGCACGGACAGCAAGGGCAAGCCCTGCGAGCACCAGTTCTATCTCGACGCAGAGAAGCGCGCCTCCTTTGCCGAACCGCCCAGGGGCCAGATGGTGCGCGTGATCTACCACGACCGCTTCCTGATCGGAATGGGGGCGTGAGCCGTGACGGCCGGGTGCACACGACGATTCCTTCCGGGGCGGCTGAGGTGGGCCGCCCTTGTTTTGCTCATGGCCTGCGTTCTCACGGCCGCCGCGGTGGCGGAGGAGGAGGCCCGCGTCAGCGGAGACTACCGCTACCTTCTCAGGCCCGACGGGACGGCGGAGATCGTCGGCTACAGCGGCGAGGAGACCGCGATCCGCATTCCGGAGATGCTGGACGGGCACTGGGTGACGGCCCTGGGCGACCGCGCCTTCGCGGAGGCAGCGTGCAGCTCGGTCTCGATTCCGCTGTCGGTGACGGAGGTGGGCGTCAACCCCTTCTACAACTGCGAGGAGCTGCTGAGCATTGACGTGGCTGAGGGCCACCCGACCCTGGCCACGGCGGATCTGGTGCTCTTCTCGCTCCCGGACCGGCGGCTGGTGAGCTACCCGGCGGGCCTGCAGCTGACGAGCTACGCGCTGCCGTCCGGCCTGAGGGAGATCGGGGCGGACGCCTTCGCCTGGTGCGCGTTTCTGGAGTCCGTGCGCCTGTGCGATACGCTGGAGATCGTCGGCGACGGGGCCTTCAACATGTGCGCGAGCCTGAGCGCCGTGACCCTCCCCAACAGCGTGCGGACGCTGGGGGAGTCCGCCTTCGCGTCCTCCGGACTGCGGCAGGTCACGCTCCCCGCGGGACTGGAGGCGCTGCCCGACCGGGTGTTCTACGGGTGCGGAGAGCTGAACGCGCTGAGCCTCCCCGCGACGGTCCGCGAGATCGGCGACGAGGCGCTGGGCTTTACGATGATCGAGGCGCTTTCGATCCCGGCGGGCGTGGAAAGCATCGGGATCAACCCCTTTGTCGGCTGCGATGAGCTGATACGCCTGGAGGTGGACGGGGCCAATCCGCGGTTCCGGATGGACGGCCCGCTGCTGATCGAGCCGGAGACCGGGCGGGTGATCACCTGCCTGACCCGGACGGTGGGGGCGCTGCGCGTGCCGGAGGGGATCGCGGAGATCGGAGACTGGGCGCTCTACGGCTGCTCCGAGCTGACGGAGATTGCCCTTCCCGGGAGCCTCCGCCGCATCGGCGCGGGCGGCCTGAACGCGTGCATGGCCTGCCTGAGTCTGGAGCTGCCGGAGGGCCTGACGGAGCTGGGGGATCTCGCGCTGGCGGACTGTTTCCTGCTGGAGAGGGTCATGCTCCCCGCGTCCCTGACGCAGCTCGGGGAGGGCGTCTTAGAGGGCTGCGAGGCGCTGACCGCCGTGATCGTGACGCCTGGAAGCGCGGCGGAGCAATACGGCAGGACAAACGGGCTTCCGGTGACCGCATCGCCCTGAAACGGCGCCGCAGACGGATCTGAGAATACCATCATAATGGAAGCAGCTCAGTCTGCTTCTTTTTTAAGGATGCAATTGCAACAAATCCGAAAGAAAGCTTGCCAAAACCGGCGATGTTGCGTATACTTTGCTTTGAGGTTTTTTCGACGAGGAGGAATCCATGAAACGTCGGTTCATCGTTTATATATTGATGCTGGCGCTGCTGATGATGCTGGGCAGCCTGTCGGCCGCGTCGGCGGATCAGCGCTTCCAGATCACCCCTTCCAAGCTGAGTCTCCAGGAGGGGGAGACGGCCACGCTGGCGGTGCAGCGCCAGGACGCCGCGGCGGAGGGCGAGATCGTCTGGACGGTCGGCAACGCGCGCATCGCGGAGGTGGATCAGCAGGGCGTGGTCACAGCCCGCTCGAAGGGCACCACCAACGTGACCGCCACGGTCAAAGCCGGCGGGCGCACCTTCAGCGCGAAGTGCTCCGTCACTGTGATCCGCGCGGCAACTTCTATCGAAGTGAACGAAGATAAACTGACGGTGCTGGCCGCGGACGATTCCCGCCTGCCCGGGCTGCTCCCGGACGGCGTGGTGAGCCAATCAGAGCCGGACCCGGTGGCGAGCCTGACGGAGGCGCAGCCGGAGGAGAGCGCGCTCCCTGCGCTGATCCTCATCGCGGGGAAGGAGACCACCCTCAGCGCGACAGTGCTGCCGCGGGACGCCAGCGACCGGACCTACACGGTGAGTGTGGCGGATGAATCCCTGTTCAAGCGCGTCCGGCGCAGCACCGTGCTGCCCGAGACACCGGGCGTGACCGTGCTCACCGTGGCCTCGGCCTCCAACCCGGAGGTCTGCAGGCAGTACCGGGCCGTGATCATCCGCGTGGTCCAAAAGGTTCAGGTTAATCTGTCTACCAAATCCATCGGCGTCGGCGGCGTTGCGCAGGCGGCGGCACAGATCCTGCCCGCGGACGCGACCTGGCAGGAGGTCGCCTGGAGCACCTCGACGCCCAAGGTGATCAGCATCGACGCCCAGGGCGTGATTACGGGCCTGGCGAAAGGCACGGCAAAAATCCGCGCCACCGCGACGGACGGCTCCAAGCGGTACGGCGAGGCCACCATCCGCGTGGAGCAGCAGCCCACCGGCGTGACAGTCAAGGGCAAGGATACGGTGGCCGTCGGCAGCGCGATCACCCTGCAGGCGACGGTGACGCCGTCCAACGCCAACGTCCGGACCGTGACCTGGCGCTCCTCGGACCCGGGGATCGCCACGGTCAGCGCGAGCGGCAGGGTGAGCGGCGTCGCGCCCGGGAACTGCGAGATCATCTGCGCCTCGACGCAGGATGAGACGGTCTCCTTCGCCTTCCCGCTCACGGTGGTCCAGAAGGTGAAGTCGATCACCTTCGGTACAAATCCTTTCTCCCTGGACGTGGGGACCACGGCCCGCCTCAGCTGGTCGGTCGCCCCGGAGAACGCGACAGATCCGCGCGTGACCTTCTCCTCCAGCGACAAGCGGGTCGCGACGGTGGACGAGGACGGCACGGTGCACGGCCTCAAGAGCGGCACGGTCACCGTCACCGCGAAGGCCGCGGACGGCTCCGGCAAGACGGGCCGCGTGAAGGTCACCGTGCGCCAGCCGGTGACGGGCGTCCATATGAAGGATGATTTCTACACGGTGGAGCTGGGCGAGCGCGTCACTATCACGGCGGTGTTCGAGCCCTCCAACGCGACGGATAAGAACATGATCTGGCACTCGGAGGACCCCGCCATCGCCACGGTGTCCGGCACGAGCGCCAAGCCGAAGGTCCAGGGCCACGCCTGGGGCACGACGACGATTGTCGGCGTGACGGAGGACGGCGGATACACCACCTCCTGCACGGTGCGGGTCGGCACCTTCAACAAGGCGCTGGAGGTGCGGGATTTCTACCTCTCGGGGAACCAGATCCGCATCCGCATCCGGAACCAGAGCAACATGAACGTCACCCGCTTCTACTACACCATCGCGCTGTGGAACGAGCAGAACGAGCCGCTCCCCTGCAGCTACAGCGGGGACAGCGCGGTCACGGGCTACTACCTGGATACGCTCTACGCGGGGGAGGATACCACCCACGGCCGCTTCCACTTCGACGATTTTGTGGAGCCGGACGAGAACATCGGGCGGATGGTCATCACCCTGACGGGCTACCGCTGCGACGACGGGTACACCCACAGCTACAGCGAGGACCGGCGTCCGACGATGGAGTATGTGAGCGCGGCTTGGCAGGACTGGCAGAACAGCCAGGCGCAGCCGACCGCCTGGCCGGATCAGACGACGACAACGACAGATGTGACAGCCAACCCGGACGGGACTTTCGGCTGAACAGCGTGAAGGAGAGAAATTGCAGATGAAAGTCATGGTGACCGGCGCACGGGGGCAGCTTGGGCAGGAGGTTGTCCGCAGGCTGAAGCTTCTGGGGATCCCGAGCCTTCCGGTGGATGTGGAGGACTTTGATCTGACGAACCCGGATCAGGTGAACGAGGCCGTCCTACGCCTGAAGCCGGACGCCATCATTCACTGCGCCGCGTATACCGCGGTGGACCGCGCAGAGACCGAGCCGGCCCGCTGCTGCCTGATCAACGCGACGGGCACCCACAATCTGGTCCGCGCGGCGCTGAAGGTGGACGCCAAGCTCTGCCTGATCTCCACGGACTATGTGTTCGACGGGCAGGGGGAGCAGCCCTGGGAGACCGACGCCAAGCGGAACCCGAGGTCCGTCTATGGCCAGAGCAAGCTGCAGGCGGAGCAGGCGGTCAGCACGCAGATGACCCGCTATTTCATCGTGCGGATCGAATGGCTCTTCGGCATCGGCGGGCCGAATTTCGTCCGCACCATGCTGCGCCTGGGGCGCGAGCGGGAGGAGGTGCGCGTCGTGAACGATCAGATCGGCAGCCCCACCTACGCGCCGGATCTGGCGGTCTTCCTCTGCGATCTGATCCGGACGGACAAGTACGGGATCTATCACGCCTCCTCCGAAGGCGAGTGCGCCTGGTCCGATTTCGCGAAGGAGATCTTTGAGCAGAGCGGGGTGCGCTGCCGGGTGATCCCGGTGCCCTCCGAGGAGTACCCGACGCTGGCGAAGCGCCCGCTCAACTCCCGGCTGTCCAAGGCCTGCCTGGATCGGGAGGGCTTCGCCCGCCTGCCCACCTGGCAGGACGCGCTGAGCCGCTATCTGGACGAGCTGCGGGCGGCGGGAGAGCTCTGAGCGGGCTGAAAGCACGGAAAGACAATCAAAAAAGCGCCTGAGGGCGCTTTTTGATTGCCAGTGAGGGATCAGACCTTCTCGTAGACGGCGTCGAGAATCCAGGCCATCACGTCCTCCTCCTTGACATAGCACTCCATATAGCCGCCGCGGCCATACGCGTGCTCTGAGGGGAGTATCTCCACATGCCCGATGTCAAAGGTAGCGGCCCGGTTGATCTCGTTGATGACCTGGGCCTTGCTCAGGGTGCAGTGGGTGATCTTCTCGACGCTGTTGACCATGGTGGCGGCGAAGGAGCCGTCCGCCTGAATGCGGGCGAGCATTTGCTTGGAGGCCTCCTCGATGTAGGTGCGCTGGCGGCGCATACGGGAGGTGTTCAGGCCGTCGCCGGTGAGCATACGGGAGCGGCAGTAGTAGTAGGCCTGCTGGTCGTTCAGGTGCAGCGTGACACCGGCCTTCATCTCCGGGTCGAAGTTGGTGAAATCCTCCTCCAGCGTGACGGTGACGCCGCCGATCAGGTGGTTGAAATTGGAGATGATGTCCAGACCCATGGAGATGGTGTTGTCCACGGTGACGCCGGGGAGGAAGCCCTCCACCGCCTCGGCGGTGCGCTGATCGTTGATCTCGATGGTCTTGCCGTAGGCGTGCGCCAGACAGATCTGCATGACACGCCCGCCGGCCTCCTGGCCCGCCAGGCCGAGGGTCTTGACCCGGGTCATGGTGTCGCGGTCGATGTGGAGCTGCCGGACCGTGTTGTCCGTGTCGTTGATCACCAGCAGCACGAGGAAGTCGCTCTGGCCGCCGTCGCGGTAGCCGATCCGCTCCGCGTCGGACTCCTTGTCGTAGCCGATGAGCAGGAGGGTGTGGACGCCGGCCTTTTTGCGGTAGCGGGCGCCGTTATACTCGATGGAGGGCAGCTGCCCGAAGCCCTCAGAGGCGACGGAGCGCCGCTCCTGGTACTGGCTGTCCTCCGAGCGCATCGCGATATAGCAGCCCGCGGCGAAGAGCAGCAGCACCACGGCGGTGATGACAAAGGAACGGACATGCAGCTTGTGCTGATCACTTTTCAAGGCAAAGCCCCCCATTCTGAATAGAATCAAAGGCAATCATTCATTTAATTGCGGTCAGCTCATCTTAGCACAAAACGGTGGGTTTGTCTATCGTGTGTACGCCATTAGAACAGGAAGGCCACTGGAGGAAAAGAAAGAAGCCGCCGGAGCGGCCTCAGGATTGGAGACGGTCGGAACGGGCGGTCAACCCGCTGAGCCAGAGCACGCAGGCGGCGGTCACGACGCCGGCCACCAGCCCAAGAAGCGCGGACATCAGCTTTCCCCCGGCGGAGACGGCAATCGCCGCGTTGGAGCCGGCGGAAGCGGGCATGAGCGCCGAGAGCAGGAACACAAAGAGGAAACCGGCCAGACAGCACAGGGCGGTGAGCAGGACGGGGCGCATCCCCGTCCCCATGCGCTCGCGCAGGGGGGTCAGCACGAAATCGAGCGGGGTTCCCAGCGGCTCCGCCGGCGCGGCGTCGGGCAGGGGCTGATGGCGGCTGGCCCAGGAGAAGGAGAGCGCCCAGAAGGACGCCTCGGCCATCAGCATCATCCCGCCGGCGATGGCGGCGGCGGTCTGGCTCAGGCGGGGCAGAAGCAGGCCCGTCAGCACCGGGATCAGCACGCCGGGCACCGAGGCGATGGCCAGCGTCTGCCAGCTGAAGCCGCGCCGGATTGGCACGGGCAGGCGGCGGCTCAGCAGGATCCCAGCGCAGCAGCACAGGAGGCCGGCCACCTGGGGCCACTGGCTGGCGCACAGGGTGGCGCAGGGCCAGAGCAGCAGGCCGAGCCAGGCGGCCAGAATCCGGCGCTTGCGCTCCTGGTCGTCGTACCTCAGCAGGCTCTCCAGCGCCAGGTCAAAGCGTCGGGTCTGCGCGTCCGGCTCATGCCGGGCCCGCAGCTCCAGCAGGTCGGGCGAGCCGTCGTCCTCCGGCCAGTCGATGCCCATCGCCTGGACAGCCTGCAGGCTGCTCTGCCGAATGGTGGAGAGCACAATGTGATAGCCCATGCGCTGGACCGCCTCACCGGCCTGCAGCGCCTCGTGGGACGGGGTGCAGCGGGTGGACGGACGGATCGCGCCGAGAAAGCAGAGCTCCCCGAGCCGGCCCTCGGCCACCGGCGCGGTGGCGTAGCAGAGGACGTCCGGGGGGAGAACCTGGGAGAGCCTCTCCCGGTCCGCCGGGAGGAGGGGACGGGCGACACCGTCCAGCACCTGCGCGCAGCGCTGCACGATGGCGGCGCCGCCGCAGAAATAGGCCCGCTCGCCGGGACCGTCCGCCACGACGACGCCCCGGTAGCCGTGGTAGGTGGCCTCGTCCAGGAAGGGGTTCACACGCTTGAAGTTTTCCGGCTGGATGCCGAGGGAGGCGAGCCATTTCGCGGGCTCGAGCTGGGCCGACGCCTCGTCGGGATCCGGCGGCAGATGTCCGGAGATGAGCGCGGCGGCGGCTGCCAGCGCGACGGCGCCGCTCCGCGAGCGAAAACGCTCCGCGGGCATGGGCTCGAAGGGCATCCAGACCTCGGCGGTGACGCCGCGCTGCCCGATGAGCAGCTCCGGGTCGATGCAGAACCCGCGCATGCGGGAGAGATCCGCCCCGGCCGGATAGATCGCCCAGTCCCGGTGCCGCCAGGGCTGGCGGATCTGCCGCATCGCCATGAGCGGCGCCATGGGGCAGAGAAACAGCGCGGGCAGCAGATACCAGGGCTTTGGCAGCAGCAGGGTCAGCAGAAAGGAGACGCCCGTGGAGATGGCGACGTAGAACCAATTCAACGCCTGATACACCCCGCTTTCATTCGATCAAGGCGCGGTTGAGCAGGAAAGCGCCGTCCCAGGCGATGGCGCCGCCCAGCGTCTCCTCAACCTCGCCGTACCAGAAGAACCGTATCCGCTGTACGCCGAAGGCTTCGCACAGGGTGTTCACCAGCGCGTAGCAGCACAGCCGCTCGGAGGAGGCGCCCATGCCCCGGACCCCGGAGGCAAAGCGTGGCGAGAGATTGACGAGAAGCGTGCCGTCCTCCACGGCGATCCCGAGAAAATCCGTCTCGTCCAGACCGGCGGGAAGGGGCGGAAGAATGCTCTGGGCGACCTCGGCCTCGCTGGGGCCGAGCATCATCAGTTTCAGGAGCGTGGCGGCATGGCGGACGCTCGCGGCGGACACGTCGCGCCGCACGCGGACCAGCCGGTCTCCGCGGACCATCAGGACGCTGGTCTGATCCCGCAGCCCCTCCCGGAACTGCCTGCGGCGGATCAGGCCCTCCTCAAAGGCGAGCTGGCCGAAGGCGGGGGAGGAGAGGGCGGTCATCAGGGTGGAGCCGGTGTAGATCCGGACCGCGCCCACGGAGGGGATGAAGGTGGACAGCGTCCACGTGATGGAGGCGACAAAGCAGCTCAGGTCGATGCCGGACGCCTGGAGCTGGGCTTCCAGATCCTGCGGGAAGTGCAGCGTGATCTGACGCCCGCCCTCCGTCAGCGGCGTGACCTGCGGCGGCAGGGTGAGCATGGCGGTCAGATCCGGCATGGCGCAGGCGTTCTGCACGTACTGCGCCCCGGAGGAGAGCGCCGAGAGCAGCCCGCTGGCCAGCTGCGCGGCCGACTGGCCGGCGAAGGTCAGATTGCGGGTTTCCGGCATGAAGCCGGAGCCGTCCCGGAGGGGAAAGTAGAGGGTGGCCGTGGAGGTCAGCGGGGTCGTGGCTGGGCTGTCCCCGAGGGCGGTGCGGCGGGCCGTCATCTGCTCCCACAGGGCGGGCAGCTCCTCGCCAGGGTGGGCGGAGACGCTGCCGGCGGGGAGGTTGCCGCCCACGTCGAAGGAGAGGGCCTGATCGGCGACCAGCAGATTGACATAGTGGACGGGGGTCTGATTGGCCAGGGTCGCCGCGATGGCGAGGGCCACGGTGTAGAGCTCGTCGTATTCCAGCGCCAGGGCGGAGGAGGAGAGGTTGACGGTGCAAACGTCGCCGGAGCACTCGATGGGCGCAGCACCGGAGAGCTGAAGCGCAACCTGCCGGCCGAGGGCGTTTGTGTCCTCGTCGGCGCGGCAGCCGAAGAGCGCCAGCAGAATCGCCCGGATGTTGTCCGAGTCGCGGTTCAGGGTGAGCTCCCGCTGCCGGGCGAGGAGCCGCTGGCCGTCTCTGGACGGGAGATACAGGTCCGCGACCGCCTGGTACGCGAGGGAGGACGCGCCATCCGGCGCGGCGTAGGGTCTGGCGGCGGGCGGCAGCGTGGCGGCGGCCTCCTGCTCCGCGAGCATGGGATTCTGCGGCTGGCAGCCTGTCAGCAGGAGCGTCAGCGCCAGCAGGAGCGGCAGGCTGCGGATGGATTTGATACGCTGTTTTCTCATGTCCCCTCCTCGAGCCAGCCGACCAGCTGCTGTAGATCGATTTTCCAGATGCTGCTCACCCGCTCCAGGTGCAGGACGCGCCCCGGGAGAGGCATCGTCTGTCCATCCTCGCCGCGCAGCGAGAAGCTGACCGTCGCGGTGGCCCGCTGACCGTCCAGCGAGACGGTGCAACCGGCGCAGGCGGCGGAGAGCACGGCGGGGAGCTTCTCCATCCGGGAGACAAAATCACGGTAGCCCATGCGGGACTGCATATCGGAGCTGTCTGATTCGATCAGATAGGCGTAGAGCGACTGCCAGTCGCGGCGCACCCAGTGGCCGAGGATCGCCTCCACGGTCCGCTCCGGCCCCAGGAGCACGGATTCGTCCCGGGTCTGTGGGCCGGTCAGCACCTGATCCTCCGAGTCGTCCAGGAACCAGTTCTGCTTCAGTCGCAGCGAAGAGCTGGACTGATCCTGCTGTTGCACCAAAATCAGCACCTCGTCCACGTCGCAGTTCTCCGTGACGGTGGCGACGATCGACTGCATGGCCAGGCGGCGGCGGAGCGGCATCTCCTGCCGCCACCAGTCCTCCTCCTGCCAGTCCACCGGCTCGTCCGGCAGCTGATTGAGAAACTCCCGGCTGACGCTGACGAGCAGCACCCGGCCCTGCCGGAGCACCGAGAGCACCTGCACGGACGAGGGAAACAGCGAGCGCAGCTCCGAGATCTGCGTCCCCGGGCCGGCGAAGAGCGCCTCCAGCAGCGCGTGCTCAAAGCTCTGGCCGGTCAGCTGGGTGATGATGCGGGTTTCCGCGGCCAGATAGGGCTCATTCTGAAAACGGAAGTACAGCGTGGCGCGGTCCCGCGACTGGGCGGATTCCGGCAGCTCCGCCTCCGGCAGGACGACGCGCTGCCCGGGCGGAAGCGTGCTCTCGGGGAGAAAGGCGCCCGGCGTATCGCAGCCGGTCAGCGCGAAGGACGAGAGCAGCAGACAGGCCAGCGCCGCGTATTTACGATAGGGATGCTTCATATGGTTTTCCCTCCAGGGGCAGACGAACGGTGAACTCGGAGCCCTCACCCTGGCGGCTCGAGACGGTGATCTCGCCGCCGTGGAGCTGGATGAGCTGGCGCACGATGGAGAGGCCCAGGCCGGTTCCGCCCGTCTCCCGGGAGCGGGCTTTGTCCACCCGGTAGAAGCGCTCAAAGATGTGTCCCACATCCTCCGCGGGGATGCCGATGCCGTTGTCCCGGACCGTCAGGATGGCGTTCTTGCCGCGTTCGACCAGGGTGACCACGATCCGCCCGCCGTCGCCGGTGTATTTCAGCGCGTTCTCGGTCAGATTATAGACGATCTGGCTCAGCTTGGAGGCGTCGCCGTTCATCAGGATGCCCGGGGTGACGCGGCTTTCAAGATGCTGTCCGCGCCTGTCCGCCTGGGGCAGGAGGAGATGGATGGTCTCGTTGACCGTCTCGGAGAGATTGACGCGCTTCCAGTGGAGCTCCATCTTATGGCTGTCCATCCGGCTGAGGGTCAGCAGATCGCCCACCACATTGGAGAGACGGTCGATCTCGTGGTTCATGTCTCCGAGGAACTCCTCCTGCATCTCCCGGGGCATGTCGGGCTGATACAGCACGTTCTCCAGCAGGATCTTCATGGTGGTCAGCGGCGTTTTCAGCTCGTGGGAGGCGTTGGAGACAAACTGGCTGCGGCTCTGATCCAGGCTTTCGAGCTGCTCCGCCATGACGTTGTAGTTTTCGGCCAGCGTGCGCATCTCGTCGTTGCCGCGCACGTTGGCGCGCACCGACAGATCACCCTTGCCCATCTTCTGGATGGTTTTGGTCAGGTCGTTGATTGGTCGTGTGAGTAGCCGGGAGAAGAGGCCGGTGAGGAGCACGGCGATCAGGGCGGCGGCCAGAAAGACGAGGCCGACCTGCCGCTCCACCTCGGCCAGCGAGTTGAGCATCTCGGCCACGGGGGAGGCGTAGACGAGCACGCCGAGATCCCCCTCCGAGCCCGTCAGCCGGACGGCGCAGTAGGAGACGCGGCTGTCGTCGCCGGAGGGATCCACATCGGGCCCGGTGCGGCGGTAGATCGCGTAGGCTTGCTGCTCTCCCTCAGCCAAAATGGACACGACCACAGGCAGCGCGAGCCGGGTGCCCTCCAGGCGCGTGAAGGAATCGAACTGAACCTTGCCGTCCGGATCCAGCACCAAAATGCGCCCGCCGAGCTCGCTCCCGGCTGCGGAGATGGTTTCATTCAGGGCGTCCGTTTGTGCGGATTGTAAAAGAGGCGCAACTGTCGCGGCGAGTCTCTCCACGGAGAGGCTGTCCTGACGGATGCGCTGATGATACAGGTAGTCCCGGACGAAGCCGGTCAGACGGTTCTGCGTGAAGAGAAAGGACGCGATGATCACCGCGAGGAGCGAAACGGTCATTTTCAGACCGATGCCGATGGTGACGCGGCGCTTAGTCCTTGTCTGTGAAATAATAACCAACTCCCCATTTGGTGATGATATACTCGGGCTGGGCGGTATCCTCCTCGATCTTCTCGCGGAGACGGCGAATATGGACATCGACCGTGCGGTCGTCGCCGGTGTAGTCGTATTTCCAGACGGTCTCGAGCATCTGCTTGCGCGTGAAAACCTTGCCGCGGTTGGAGATGAACATCAGCAGCAGATCGAATTCCTTCGCGGTCAGCTTGACCTCCTTGCCGGCGAGGGTGACGGTGCGCTTGGTCGGATTGACCTCCAGAGCGCGGACGCGGATGACGCGCTTCTCCTCCGGACTGACCGGAACCGTGGCGGTGCGCCGCAGGATAGCGCGGATGCGGGCCTTCACCTCCAAAATATTGAAGGGCTTCGGGATATAGTCGTCCGCGCCGTACTCAAGGCCGAGGATCTTATCCATATCATTGCCCTTGGCGGTGATCATAATAATCGGAACGTTGGAGTGCTCGCGGATCCGCTGGCAGACCTGGATGCCGTCCATCTCGGGGAGCATGACATCCAAAAGAATCAGATCGAAATCATTTGAAAAAAACTTGTCCAGCGCTTCCTCGCCGTTGAGCGCGCTGTCGGTCTCGTAGCCTTCCTGCTCGAGCGAGTATTTTAATCCCTTGAGAATCAAGGGCTCATCGTCCACCAGAAGAATTCGCTTTGCCACAGAATTCAACCTCCATCCACACACACCGGGTCAAGTATCAATACAGCCGAAAAAACGGCGGAACGTTACCGGGATAAATTGTAAACGATATCAGACAAAAAATCAAGATGTTTTTGACGAAATGATTACGTTTTTTTGTCGTTTTTGAAAACGAACGCAACAATCAGGCGGTATAACCAAACATAACAGCTCAGATAGCAGAGAATGTTCGGGATTTTGATCGGCACAATGACATGGCACCGATTATATATAAATGAAGAAACGTGTTTTGACGTGGTTTTAGGGCTGATGGCCTTTTCAATGCATATAATCCTGTAATGTTCGTTTTTGCGGGAATCCAGACAATACAAGGCGGGATAAGCGAAAAGGCAGATCAGACACCTTGTTACAAATATGACGAAAAAAACCTTCAAAAAGGGGTTGACAAGGG
>CAMVAJ010000049.1 GCA_947165425.1 uncultured Clostridia bacterium | reverse complement strand
AAGCCCAACGGCGACGTGCGCACCCAGTGGACGGGCATCGGCTCCACCCTGCCGGTGCTGGGTCCGGCCACGATGTATGACGGCTACGCCTGGTATCCGGTGCAGATGAACGGCGCGATCTACTATGTGCGCGGCGACAGCGTGCAGCTGACCTCCGTGGCCAGCGCCGCAACCGTCGGCACGCCCGTGCCCGCCGCCGTGGTGACGGCCGTCCCCCAGGCGGCCGCCGGGACCGCCGCCGCGCAGAACGCGCAGACGGTGGCCGGCGCGCTGGGCTATGTCAAGACCACCAAGGGCGGCGTCAATCTCCGCCTGCAGCCCAACGGCGGCACGATCTCCCAGGTCGGCCGCAATCAGGTCCTCCCCTATCTGGCCGCGCCGGTGACGGAGTCCAACTATCAGTGGTACTACGTCCAGGTGGGGAACCTCCGGGGCTATCTCCGGGGGGACTGCGTGGCGCTGTGCGCCGCGGACGGGACGCTCCTGCCCGCGCAGACCGCCGTCGTGATCCCCGCGACCGCCGCGCCGGTTCAGACCGCCGTGGCGACCCTGCAGCCTGGCGCGCAGCCGACCTTGACGCCGGTGAACGCCGCCTACCTCCGCACGACGGTCAGCAACGTCAACCTCCGGGTCAGCCCCGGCGGCGGCACGGTGGAGACCGTGAAGAAGAACGTGGTGCTGCCCCTGGTCGGGCAGCCGGTGGTCAGCGGACGGTACACCTGGTATCCCGTGCGCTCCACGACGGGGCGGACCGGCTGGCTGCGGGGCGACTGCATCGCCCTGACCGACGCCAACGGCTATGAGCTCCCCGCCTCAGCCACCGTGATCCCGATCACGACGCCCATCGCGGCCATGGTCACGCCCGCGCCCACGGCGGTGAACGTGGCCTACGGCTATCTGCAGGTGACCAAGAGCAAGGTCAACGTCCGCAAGACCCCCGCCGGCGCCACCGTGTCCCAGGTGGACAAGGGGACGGTCTGGCCCATCGCCGGGGCGGTCACGACGGCCTCCGGCTATAACTGGTATCCCGTCCGGATCAACAGCCAGACGGTCTACCTGCGCGGCGACTGCGTGCAGGTGATGAGCGAGACCCAGACGGCGGCCTACCTCGCCGGGCAGAAGATCCCGGTGGAGACCGTGACCCCGGCGCCGCAGACCGCCACCTCCCTGCTGGCGGTGCAGGCGACGGCCAACACCGTCAACATCCGCCGCTCCGCCAGCCAGGACTCCCAGAGCCTGGCCCAGGTGAGCGCCGGCACTGTGCTGATCTACACCGCGACGACCACCGCCGGCGGCAGATCCTGGTATAACGTGACCTACGGCAGCGTCCGGGGCTGGGTGCTGGGCACCAGCGTCCGGGTCATCACCGAGACGGAATACAACGCCATCGTGGCGGCCAACGCCACCTCGGCCGCGGCCGCGGAGGCGGCCTCCGGCAGCGCCGCCGCGGGCAACCTCGCCTACGCCGGCTATGTCAAGACCATCAAGGGCGGCGTCAACATCCGCAAAACTGCCGGCGGCCTGAGCATGGGCACCATCGCCCGGGGCATCGTCCTGACCTATACCCAGACCACCACGAAGGGCAGCTACACCTGGTACAAGGTGAACACCTCCCTGGGCGTGGGCTGGGTGCGCTCCGACTGCGTGGAGCTGTCCATGGCGGACGGCAGCGCGTACACCGCCGAGCCCGCCGGCAACACCACCGCCACGGGCCAGACCGTGAACACCGTGGTGATGGAGGCCAGCTACACCGTGCTGAAGCTCGGCTCCAGCGGCTCGGCGGTCTCCCGCCTGATCAGCGCGCTGCGGCAGCAGGGCTACTATAACGGCACCTCCACCTCCTCCTACACCACCGACGTCCAGGAGGCCGTGGTGGCCTTCCAGCGGGCGAAGGGCCTGAGCGCCGACGGCATCGCCGGCAGCAACACCCAGCACGCCCTCTACGGCACGGTGCCCAAGGGCTCCGCGAACAGCACCTCGGACATGAGCATGGTGATCTATCCCGCCGAGAAGATCGACTGGTTCAAGGGCGGCATCCAGGAGATGTGGCCCCGCGGCGCCAACGCGAAGATCTACGACGTGAAGACCGGCATCGTCTGGTGGGCGCACCGCTGGGCGGGCGCGAACCACGCGGACATCGAGCCGCTGAGCGCCTCCGACACGGCGCGTCTGTGCCAGATCTACGGCGTCAGCAAGGCCTCGGACATCGCATCGAAGAACCTGTGGCAGCGCAGGCCGTGCCTGATCACCATCGGCACGCACACCTACGCCTGCTCGCTCTACGGCGTGCCGCACAACTACGGCGCGGGCGATATCTCCAACAACAACATGAACGGACAGATCTGCCTGCACTTCACCAACTCCAAGACCCACACCTCCAAGAAGGTGGACAGCTATCACAAGGCGGCTATCGAGTACGCGTGGCAGAACGCGCCCAACGGCCACAAGTGATCCGGGGATCCCGCGCCCCGGGGACGGCAAACGTCCCCGGGGCCGCCCCTCCCGGAATTCGCCGCGGGGAAGAAAAAAAGCCTTGACAGATTCCTCAAAGGGTGATACAATAGCCTTCGCCGGTGGGGAATGGTGTAACGGCAGCACCTACGACTCTGACTCGTATTGTCTAGGTTCGAATCCTAGTTCCCCAGCGTGGCTCCGTTGTCTAGAGGCCTAGGACGTCGCCCTCTCAAGGCGAAAACACCGGTTCGAATCCGGTCGGAGCTGCTTGACGATTCTGATGAGGGATCGTCCTTTTTTGTTATCATGGCAGACGGATCCCATGCGCGGATCCGAGAATTCTCATGCAAATCGCAGATGAGCCTGTTATATCGCAAAAGACCGGCCCCTCTGTCGCAGTGGCGACATCTCCCCATCAAAGATGGGAGATTGGGTTAAAGTGCAGTATCCAAGTACCTCACCAGCTTGCTGGGGAGGGGGACCACCGCCCTCCGCGGGGCGGTGGTGGAAGGGCTGGTCTGGCTAACGAAGCATTTTGAACTCATCGTATGGCATCAACCCAAAAGCCGGGGAGGGAGCAACCATGGACCGCATTCTGCTGCTGATCGGCGCGGCGTCCTACGCCGAGGCCGAGCCCGCCGTGATCAGCGCGGTGGATAACGCCTACGCCGCCCGGCGGCTCTCGGTCGGCCTGGTGCTGCGGGAGGCGCCGGAGGAGGACGAGCGCGCCCGCATGGCGCGCTTCCCCGCGCCGCGCTATATCGTGGGGACGGACAGCTCCTGGCAGGTGGTGCAGGAGGAGTGGCAGGGCGAGACCTGGGTCTTCCTGGGCAGCCCGGAGATGCGCTTCCAGCGGGACTGGGACCGCCGCCTGGAGCGGGAGGCCCGCGGCTGCCAGCGGCGCAGCGGCATCGGCGCGGTGCTCTCCGGCTGCATGCCCCGCGTGACGGACGCGCTGGAGGCGGTCTCGCCGGTGGCGGCGGAGGGCTTCGACCGGGAGGGCCGGCTGATCCAGCGGCGCGGCCAGCCGCTGCGGTACGCCGTGGACCCGGAGCCCGCCGCGCTGATCCACCCGGACTGCTGCTTCGCGCCGGCGGCCTTCTTCCGCGACGTGTCGGAGCTGGGCTGCGACCCCTTCTGGGCGGCCTTCAAGCGGCGCTGGGCGGTGTACACCATCGCCTCCCCGGTGGCGGTGCTGGAGGGGGAGGATACGCTGCCGGCCTGCGCGGCCCCCGACGACCCGGAGGGCCGCGCCCGCTTCACCCGCCATTTCGGCATCGACTTCGACCGGCTGGAGCTCTCCGCGAAGGCGCGGGAGGGGATCTGGCGGGCGGCGCTGGAGGCGCCGGTCCGCGTGCCCCTGCGGGTCCGGCTGCAGGAGCGGCTGCGGGGCCTGGACGGCATCGCCTCCCGGCTGACGCCGCTGGCGGTCACCGCCTGGCTGGAGACCGGGGACGAGCGCAGCGCGGAGGCGGACTTCGACCAGGCGCTGGCCCGCTTCCGCCGCCTGGCCGCGATGCAGAACGTCCCGCTGCAGTGCTTCGCGGACCCCCGGCGCGCCCGGGCCATCACGCAGGTGCTGCCCAACACGCTGAACTATAAAGCCCGGTACGGCATCCCCGGGCTGGCCCGCAGCGGCGGCCAGGCCCAGCCGGAGGAGCTGCCGCTCTCGAGGCCCTTCCTCCTGGCCGCGGCGCGGGAGAAGGACATGGGCCACAGCCATTATATCTGGATGGACTTCGACTATCTGTGGTATCCGATCTACGAGCGGACGGCGGTGGACTGGCCGCTGCTGTGCGGGGAGAAGATCTGCCTGGCCGAGGTGGACGGGGTCCCGGACCCGAGCATGGTCTGCGTGCCGTCGGAGCTGGTGCTGCCCCTCTGCCAGAGCTTTGGGGCGGTGTTCGAGGCCCTGCGGCGTCGCGGGGGAGCGCTGCCGGCGGACACGGAGGTCTGGCGGCAGCTGATCGCCGCCCGCCCCGAGCGCTTCGAGGTCATCGCGCTCCCCGAGCCGCGGGAGCTGTTCGGACTGATCGCGGAGGGCTGAGCACAGGGCTCAGCTCCCTTTTTCGTCACAAAAAATTCATGATTTTCACCAAAAAAGCGGTTGGACCCCCTTGCCTTTTTCTCAAAATCGGCTATACTACTGCCTGTGGATTAGCACTCAACCGAATCGAGTGCTAACAGGATACAGGATTAGGAGGTTATCTACTATGACAGTGAAGCCTTTGTTTGACCGAGTGGTCATCAAAAATGTAGAGGCGGAGGAGACCACCAAGGGCGGTCTGATCCTCACCAGCGCGGCCAAGGAGAAGCCGCAGATGGCGGAAGTGCTGGCTGTCGGCCCCGGCGGCATGGTGGACGGCAAGGAGGTCACCATGCAGGTGAAGCCCGGTCAGAAGGTCATTTATTCCAAGTATGCCGGCACGGAAGTCAAGATCGACGGCGATGAGCTGATCATCGTCCGCCAGAGCGACATCCTGGCCGTGGTCGAATAATCTGAGAGCAATCGAGAAAAGGAGCTGTTTCAAATGGCAAAGCAACTGAAATACGGCGAGGATGCCCGCCGCGCCCTGGAGAAAGGCGTCAACGCCCTGGCCGATACCGTGAAGATCACCCTGGGCCCGAAGGGCCGCAACGTGGTGCTGGACAAGAAGTACGGCGCTCCGCTGATCACCAACGACGGCGTGACCATCGCCAAGGAGATTGAGCTGGAGGACGCCTTCGAGAACATGGGCGCCCAGCTGGTGAAGGAAGTCTCCACCAAGACCAACGACGTGGCCGGCGACGGCACCACCACCGCGACCCTGCTGGCCCAGGCCATCATCCGCGAGGGCCTGAAGAACCTGGCCGCCGGCGCGAACCCCATGGTGCTGAAGAAGGGCATCGAGGCCGCCACCAGCGCCGCTGTGGACGCCCTGAAGAAGATGAGCCAGCCCATCAACGGCAAGCAGGCCATCGCGCAGGTCGCCTCCATCTCCGCCGCCGATGAGACCGTCGGCCAGCTGATCTCCGACGCCATGGAGACCGTGGGCGCGGACGGCGTCATCACCGTCGAGGAGTCCAAGACCATGACCACCGGCATGACCACCACCGAGGGCATGATGTTCGACCGCGGCTATGCCTCCGCCTACATGGTCACCGACACCGAGAAGATGGAAGCGGTGCTGGACGATCCGCTGATCCTGATCACCGACAAGAAGATCTCCAACATCCAGGAGATTCTGCCCCTGCTGGAGCAGGTCGTGCAGAGCGGCAAGAAGATGCTGATCATCGCCGAGGACGTGGAGGGCGAGGCCCTGTCCACCCTGGTGGTGAACAAGCTGCGCGGCGTGTTCACCTGCGTGGCCGTCAAGGCCCCGGGCTTCGGCGACCGCCGCAAGGAGATGCTGCAGGATATCGCTATCCTGACCGGCGGCACCGTGATCTCCTCCGAGACCGGCATGGAGCTCAAGGACGCCACCCCCGCCCTGCTGGGCACCGCCCGCCAGGTCAAGGTCAACAAGGAGAACACCACCATCGTGGGCGGCGCCGGCAAGAAGGCTGACATCGACGCCCGCGTGGCGCAGATCCGCGCCCAGATCGCGGAGACGACCTCCGACTACGACAAGGAGAAGCTGCAGGAGCGCCTGGCCAAGCTGGCCGGCGGCGTGGCCGTCATCCAGGTCGGCGCGGCCACCGAGGTGGAGATGAAGGAGCGCAAGCTCCGCATCGAGGACGCCCTGGCCGCGACCCGCGCTGCGGCCGAGGAGGGCATCGTCCCCGGCGGCGGCATCGCGCTGCTGAACACGCTGAGCGCCGTGAAGGCCGTCGAGAAGGACTTCACCGGCGACGCCAAGACCGGCGTGCAGATCGTGCTTCGCGCTCTGGAGGAGCCCATCCGTCAGATCGCGGCCAACGCCGGCGTGGACGGCTCCGTCGTGGTGGAGAACGTGAAGAACCACAAGAAGGCCAACCCGGATCAGAATGGCTACGGCTACGACGCCCTGAAGGACGAGTATGTCGACCTGATCGAGCGCGGCATCATCGACCCGACCAAGGTGACCCGCTCCGCCCTGCAGAACGCGGCCTCCGTGGCGGCCATGGTGCTGACCACCGAGTCCCTGGTGGCCGACATCCCCGAGCCCGAACCCGCTGCCCCCGCCGGCGGCGCCGGCATGGGCGGCATGTATTGATCCGCCAAGGGTAAATAGACAAACGCCCGGACAGTCTGATGACTGCCCGGGTTTTTGAGGTTCAAGCCGATTCCGGCATCCGGATCGACACCGTGAGCTTTCCGCCCAGCGCGCTGGCGATGCGCTCCAGGGTGGAGAGCGAAGGGTTTGCCACGCCGCGTTCAATTTTGGAGATGTCCGACTGGTCGATCCCGGTCAGCTCCGCCAGCTGCCGCTGAGACAGACCGGCCTGTGCCCGGGCGTGCGCTACGGCGCGGGCTGCGGTCTGGTCGGACGGCAGCGCCTCGCGGCGAATGGTGATTCCGTCCTGATAGATGGTCTCGGTCTCCAGATCGAGCTCCTCGTTCCAGATGATCCCATAGGGTCCCATCAGCTTTCCGCTGCGGAACAGCTCCCGGTCCTCAAGCGCACGCAATTGCGGGTACTTCTCAAACAGCACGCGCAGGTCATATTGCTTGACGGCTCCGTCCTGAAACAGGACCTCCAGGACCGTTCCCTCCCGGAAGGTTACTTCGACCGCTCTGTGAAACATGCTGTCCTCCATATTGATATTAGCAAAACCATCATAGGGGATATATCCCCTATTGTCAAGTGGAATAAACAAGTTGGCGATTCTATGCAGCATGGCACTACTTGACGTTATGTAACAATTTGCGTACTTTGTCATCAAATATGCGTTTTATAAGTGTGATTCTACTGTTTTGCAAAACATAAAACAAATAAGCCTGTAAAACTATTGCAAAAGACCGGCCCCTCTGTCGCTGCGGCGACATCTCCCCATCAAAGATGGGGAGATAAGGCTAAAGTACAGAATCTAAGAACCTCCCCAGCTTGCTGGGGAGGGGGACCGCCGCCCTCCGCGGGGCGGCGGTGGAAGGGCCGGTCTTGCAGATAAAGCATCTAAACTGAGAAAAATATGAAAAGCAACCAGCAAACAAACCATACTGGTTGCTTTTCATATATAGTATATTGTATTAGCTGAGAAATGCTAAAGATTAACTGCCCTGGTTCCCATTTTGCGCAAAGTCATTCTTGATAGCATTTATCATCAAAGAATCTATAGTACTTGCAGGTTTGAATGCTAAATCTCCAAGAATAAACTGTTCATCTTTTTCAATTAGGGTTACCCTATAGCTTCCTTGTATGGAATCATTAGTCGGTAAATTCAATCGTTGTTTGGATTCAACGGTCAGAGTTAATTGTGCTCTTTCTTCGGTGTTATCGTAAAACGCGAATTTATTCCAAAATGCAAGATGGTCATCAGGCAAGTAATGCAGGTTCCAAATTATAGGATTATAGTAATACCCATGGTATGTGTAGTTTGTCTTGTACCCATAGGCTGACGTTTTCCCACTTTGGTCTGGAGATAATACATACTGATATAAAGTCATCGTACCATTGTTGTGCATTTCCAAGATATAGTTATCGCTGTCTTCTGAAGTAATAATATAAGTTTGTTCTTTGTGATAAGGTTTTATAACCATATTCGGCAATGCAAAAAGTATAAAAGCAACAATAATAGCAACAAGGAACAAACAAGATAATAATCCAGTAACAATTCGTTTCATTTTAATCACCATGCCGGTGCGGCACCGGCACAAATAGATCATGAAAGTTCGCCGCCAAATTGAACTTTCACACTATTCCTTCTATGAATAGCATAGAATGATGACAGCTTATCTGTTCCGATTGTATTGCTGTACCAACTCATTCCGTAATTGTGTACGTGCGCGAGCGAGATATGTCTATGTCCTGTGTCCACTCTTGTTGGCATAATAAGGGTAGCTTAGTCGCCTGCTCTATTAAGCGAAAGGGATTGAAAACCGAGGACTTGATGCCTTGCCAATAGCTGCGTAGTGAATTACTCCAGCCCCGCCTCCCGCCGGCGCTGCATCATCTCGGCGGCGTCGTCGGTGACCAGGAGCTTGGTGTCCCGGCCCAGGTGGGTCCAGACCCACCAGGCGCTGAGGCTGTCGTCGGCGGTGGCGCGCATATCCATGCGGACGCAGCCGTGGCTGGCGGCGGTGCCCAGCAGGGGGAGCTCCTCGGAGTAGTCGCGCAGGTTGTCGTGGATGCGGAAGCCCACGGCGTGGATCAGGTTCCCGCCGTCGATGCGCAGGGGATAGGTGTAGTGGAAGCCCTCGTCCTCGAAGGAGAAGGGCAGGCGCGTGCCGATGAGGTAGGCCCCGCTGCGGGTCTCGGCCTTCGGGAAGTTCTTCCGTACCAGGCCGGTGGAGACGAGGATGGAGCCCAGCCTGCGGCCCTCCTCGTAGAAGGTCATGGTCTGGGCCTGCTTGTCGATGACCGCGCCGTAGCGGGTGCTGGGCCAGACGACCTGCAGGTTCTTCTCCGCCACATAGCCCTCGGTGTAGACGCCGTCCTGCTGCCGCCAGATGCCCACGCGGGCCCAGCCGTCCCCGTCCAGGGAGAGCACCGTCACGCCGACGGTGCGGCAGGAGCAGGTGCCGACGACCTCCGCGTTCTTGCTCTTCGCCGCCAGGACCCGCAGACCGTTGCCCTCCTCGCCCTCGCCCACGACGATGGGTGCGGTGAGCGCCGCCCAGACCGCGGCGTCGTCGGTCCAGTCCGCCGGCAGGAGGGACCCGGTGACGAAGAGGTCCCGGGATCTGGGCGTGTCGGTGACGGTGAAGGAGGAGGAGGCCACATAGGCCGGCGAGAGGGTGCTGGCCGCCCAGACCATATACCGGCCCGGCGGCACCAGCTGCCGGCGCTGATCCCGCCCGTTCCAGCTGAACTTGATCGGGTTGTTGTCCTTCGTCTCCCCGCCGCCCTTCCAGACGCGGTTCTCTGGCTCCCCCTCGGGGGTGATCCAGATCTTCGCGCTCCCCGGGGCGGAGAGCGTGATCTCCACCAGCAGGCTCTTTTTCCCGTCGGCGCAGAACTCGGAGGCCGCCGCGAGGCAGGATTCCACGGCGGAGCGGGGCTTGGTGACCGTGGCCTCGATCCGCGCCTGCTCCTCCCGGCCGTCCTCGCCGGAGAAGTAGGCGGTCAGCGTCAGACGCCCGCGGGGCAGCGGCTCGCCGCCCCAGGTGAGGGCGTCCCATTGCAGGGTGGTCGTTCCGGCGGACACCGGGGCGTCCACGGCCACGGGCTTCCAGCGGAGGTCGCCGCTGGCGGCCTCGATGGTGACCGTCCCGGCCTGGGACGATTGAATGGTGATCTCGTTGGCCTTGAAGGGGGTGTAGGACTTCCCGCCGAGCTCCAGCGCCCGGGCGCCCGCGCACAGGCCGAGGAGCGTCAGCAGCAGCGCGAGGGCGAAAAGCCCGCGGCGCCTCATGGATGCACCACCGTGCCCATGGGATCGCCCTCGAGGACGCGGATCAGGTTCTCCGGGTGGTCCAGGCCGAAGACCCGCACCTCGGGGATCTTGTTCTCCGCGCAGAGGGCGAAGGCCGCCGCGTCCATCACCTTCAGCCCCCGCTTGAGGGCCTCGGTGTAGGTGATGTCGCGGATGAGGGTGGCGGAGGGGTCCAGGCGGGGGTCCGCCGTGTAGACGCCGTCGATGTTCTTCGCCATCAGGATGGCGTCCACCTGCATCTCGGCCGCGCGCAGCGCCACCGCCGTGTCCGTGGAGAAGAAGGGGTTGCCCGAGCCCGCGGCGAAGAGCACCACGCGGCCCTCGGCGAGATACCGGCGGGCGGTCATCGCGTTGAAGGGCTCGCAGAAGCGGTTCATGTCCACCGCGCTCATCACCACCGCGTCGCAGCCCTCCCGGCGCAGGGCGTCCGCCATGCACAGGCAGTTGATCACGGTGCCGAGCATGCCCATCTGGTCCGCGGTGACCGCGTCCATGTTGGCGGAGGGCCCCTGCCGTCCGCGCCAGATGTTGCCCGCGCCGATGACGATGCCGATCTGCGCCCCGCGGGCCGCCATCTCCCGGATCGTCCGGGCGGCGATACCGATCTGTTCAAAGTCAAAAAGATTCCCCGCCGAGCCGAGGGCCTCGCCCGAGAGCTTGAGCAGGACGCGCCTGTATTTCAGAGCCATGCTTTCATCCTCCTGTCGATGTGGTTGTCTCTATTATATGCGCCATCGCGGAGGGCGTCAAGCGAGGCGGTTTTCTTTTCCCCCGCAAAACATTGACAGCCCCCGCTTTCCGCGATAAGATAGCTTTCGTATCACGCTTCGGGGCACAGAGGACAAGGAGACGTGGAGAACCCATGAATAAGGAACTGAAACTGGCCGGGCGCTATGTCGGGAGGTACTGGTACGGGTACCTTTTCGGCATCATCTCGCTGACGCTGGTGGATATGCTCGTCGTGCGGATGCCCCGCATCACCGGCGACATCGTGGACGGGCTGACGGCCTCCACCCTGGATCTGGCGGCGCTGCAGGGGATGCTCTGGCATCTGCTGCTGCTGGGCTTGCTGGTGGCGGTGGGGCGCTTCGGCTGGCGCTATTGCTTTTTCGGCGCCTCGCGCTCCATCGAGCGGGATCTGCGCAACGACCTCTTCGGCCACTTAGAGACCCTGTCCATGCGCTACTACAACGAGCACAAGACGGGCGACCTGATGGCCCATTTCACCTCCGACCTGATGACGGTGCGGCAGCTCCTGGGCATGACGGTGATCACCACCTTCGACGCCTCGGTGGAGCTGGTGCTGGTGCTGACCAGCATGATCCTCTTCGTGGACTGGCGGCTGACCCTGGTGGCCGTGATCCCGCTGGTGCTGATCATCATCGGCGACGTCTTCTTCGGCAAGGCGATGCACAGGCGCTTCCTGGAGAAGCAGGAGGCCTTCTCCAGCCTGACGGACCAGACCCAGGAGGCGATCAGCGGCATCCGGGTGATCAAGGCCTTCGTCCAGGAGCGCAAGGAGCTGCTCTCCTTCGCCAAGGCCTCCCGCCGCTGCAAGGACAAGAACCTCGCCGTGGCGCGGCTGGTCTCGACGGTCTTCCCGCTGCTGGATCTGGTGATCGGCGTCTCGACCCTGCTGACGCTCCTCTACGGCGGCTGGCTGACCATCAACGGGGAGATCACCCTGGGCCAGTTCGTGGTCTTCAACAGCTATATCAACATGCTGGTCTGGCCCATGATCGCCGTGGGCGAGGCGGTCTCCAGCATCTCCCAGGGCATGGCGTCCCTGAAGCGCCTGAACCGCATCTTCGACGAGCAGCCGGACATCCGCGACGAGGGAG
Organism: uncultured Clostridia bacterium; assembly: GCA_947165425.1. Lineage (GTDB taxonomy): Bacteria > Bacillota > Clostridia > Christensenellales > Aristaeellaceae > RUG11272. The sequence goes on along the minus strand of CAMVAJ010000049.1, from coordinate 5,512 downwards.
ACCCCGCCGTGAAGGGCCTGCGGGGCGGCATCGAGCTGAAGGGCCTGACCTTCGCCTACCCCGGCGCGGAGGAACACCCCGCGCTGCGGGACGTCTCCGTCACGGTGGCCCCCGGCGAGACCCTGGCGATCATCGGGCGCACCGGCGCGGGCAAGTCCACGCTGGTCAGCCTCGTCGAGCGCCTCTGGGATACGAAGACGCCGGACATGGTGCGTCTGGACGGGCGGCCCCTGCGGCAGATCCCCCTCGGCGTGCTCCACCGGGACATCGCCTACGTGCCCCAGGACAACTTCCTCTTCTCCGACACGCTGGAGCGGAACATCACCTTCGGCGTGGACGGCGCCAGCCACGAGGCGGTGGTGGCCGCCGCGGAGGCCGCCTGCATCCACGACAACATCATGGAGTTCCCAGAGAACTATCAGACCCTCGTGGGCGAGCGCGGCGTGACCATCTCCGGCGGCCAGAAGCAGCGCGTCTCCATCGCCCGGGCGCTGATGCGCGACGCGCCGATCCTGATCCTGGACGACGCCCTCTCCGCCGTGGATACGGACACGGAGGAGCAGATCCTGCACAACCTCCGCCAGCTGCGCCGGGGGAAGACGACGCTCATCATCGCCCACCGGGTCTCCACCATCCAGCACGCGGACCACATCCTCGTCCTGGAGGACGGGGCGCGGGCCGAGTACGGCACCCATGAGGAGCTGTTGGCCTTGGGCGGCGTCTACCGCGGCATCTACGACAAGCAGCAGCTGGAGAAGCAGCTCCGGGAGGAAGGCGGTGAGCAGGCGTGAGCCGGGAAAAGCAGAAAAAGGACCGCCTCTTCGGCGGGGCGGAGGGCCGCGAGGCCGCCGCGGAGATCCACTATGAGGGCAACGCCATCCTCCGCCTGATGGCCTACATGAAGCCCCACCTGAAAACCCTGCTGATCTGCCTCGGGCTGGCCCTGGTGGTGATCGGGCTCGACCTGGCCCGCCCCCTCCTGATCCGGGACGCCATCGACCGCTACATCACCGGCGACTTCGCCCCGGGCGAGATGGCGCGGGAGCGCTTCGCGGGGCTGCTGCGCGCCGCGGCGCTCTATTTAGGCGCCCTGGTGGGCCTGTTCCTGTGCAACCGCACGGTGTTCTGGCTGATGCAGCGCACGGGCCAGCAGATCATCGAGGGCATCCGCAACGACCTCTTCACCCACGTGGAGAGCCTGACGATGCGCTTCTTCGACATCACGCCCGTGGGCAAGATCGTCACCCGCCTGACCAACGACGTGGACGCGGTGAACGACGTCTTCGCCAACATCCTGGTGCGCCTCTTCGAGAACTCGATCCGTATCGTGGGCCTCGCGGCGGTGATGCTGGCGCTGAACGTCCGCCTGGCGCTGATCTCCTTCGCGCTGGTGCCGGTGGTGGGCGTGATGACCTTCGTCTTCCGGCGGCTGAGCCGGGAGGCCTACCAGATCACGCGCTCGCGGCTGACGGACCTGAACACCTTCCTCTCCGAGCACCTCTCCGGCATGCGGCTGATCCAGGTCTTCGGGCGCGAGGCGCAGAAGAAGGAGGAGTTCGACGGCAAGAGCGCGAGCCTGTTCCGGGCCGGCTTCCGGGAGCTGATGATCAACGCGGTCTTCCGCCCGGTGCTCTACCTGATCTCCGTCCTGGCGCTGGTGCTGCTGCAGCGCTCCGGCGGGGCCGACGTGCTGACGGGGGCGGTGTCCATCGGCACCTTCTACGCCTTCATCAGCTATATCGGCCAGCTCTTCGACCCGATCCAGGAGTTGGCGGAGCAGTTCGCCACCCTGCAGAGCGCCATCGCCTCGGCCGAGAAAATCTTCACCCTCATGGACACGAAGCCCCTGCTGCATGACGCGGCGGAGCCCGTCTCCGTCTCCCCCATCCGCGGGCGCATCGAGTTCGACCACGTCTGGTTCGCCTACCAGGGGGAGGAGTGGGTGCTCAAGGACGTCTCCTTCACCATCGAGCCGGGCCAGCGCATCGCCTTCGTGGGTGCGACCGGCGCGGGCAAGAGCTCCATCCTGAACCTGATCGGCCGGTATTACGATATCCAGAAGGGCGCGATCCGCGTCGACGGCGTGGACATCCGGCAGATGAGGCGCGAGGAGCTGCGGGCCGCCATCGGCCAGGTCCAGCAGGACGTCTTCCTCTTCACCGGCGACATCGCCTCGAACATCCGCCTGCACGACGAGGAGATCACCGACGAGCAGATCCGGGAGGCGGCCACGGAGGTCAACGCGGCCCGCTTCATCGACCGGCTGCCCGACGGGTACGCCCACCCGGTGGCGGAGCGGGGCGCGACCTTCTCCGCCGGACAGCGGCAGCTGATCTCCTTCGCCCGCACCCTCGCCCACGACCCGGCGATCCTCGTGCTGGACGAGGCGACGGCGAACATCGACACCGAGACGGAGCAGTGGATCCAGGAGGCCGTGGAGCGGCTGATGCAGGGCCGCACGACCATCATGGTCGCCCACCGGCTCTCCACGATCCAGCGGGCGGACTGCATCATGGTGATGCACCATGGCCGCATCCGGGAGCGGGGCACGCACCAGGAGCTGCTCGAGCAGGGCGGCATCTATAAAAAGCTCTACGAGCTGCAGCTCAGCGACCGCTGAGGGCGGCGAATCTGTAATCTGTACAAAGAGGCGGGATCAAGATGGCAACTTTGAACACCCTGGCCGTCGGCCAGCGCGCGCGCATCGAGCGCGTGGGCGGGGAGGGCGCGCTGCGCCAGCACTTCCTGGACATGGGCGTGATTCCCGGCGCGGAGATCACCCTGGTCAAGCTCGCGCCGCTGGGGGACCCGATGGAGTTCCGCATCCACGGCTACGAGCTGACGCTGCGGGTGGCGGACGCGCAGCAGATCGAGATCACGCCGCTCCCGGCGGAGGAGCAGAAGCCCGACGCCCAGGCGAGACGGAAGCGGAAGCTGGCGCACCCGGGCCTGGGCGAGGAGGGCAAGTTCCACCCCAAGGGCTCCGGCGATCCGCTGCCGGAGGGGACGACGCTGACCTTCGCCCTGGTGGGCAACCAGAACAGCGGCAAGACCACCCTCTTCAACCAGCTCACCGGCGCGAACCAGCATGTGGGGAACTTCCCCGGCGTGACGGTGGACCGCAAGGACGGCGCGATCCGCGGCTATCCGAACACCCGGATCACCGACCTGCCGGGCATCTACTCGATGTCGCCCTACTCCAGCGAGGAGCTGGTCTCCCGCGACTTTGTCCTCCAGGAGAAGCCCCACGCCATCATCAACATCGTGGACGCCACCTGCATCGAGCGCAATCTGTATCTGACGATGCAGCTGCTGGAGATGAACATCCCGATGGTGGTGGCCCTGAACATGATGGACGAGCTGCGGGGCAACGGCGGCACCGTGGACGTCAACGCCATGGAGGCCATGCTGGGCGTTCCGGTGGTGCCCATCTCGGCGGCCAAGAACGAGGGCGTGGACGAGCTGGTGCGCCACGCGGTGCACATCGCGAAATACCAGGAACGCCCCCTGCGGCAGGATTTCTGCGGCGCGGACGACAACGGCGGCGCCGTGCACCGCGCCCTGCACGCGGTGGGCCACCTGGTGGAGGACCACGCGGCGCGCGCGGGCCTGCCCCTGCGCTTCGCCGCTGCGAAGCTGCTGGAGGGCGACAGCCTGATCGCCGCCCAGCTGGAGCTGGACGGAAACGAGACGGAGCTGCTGGACCACATCGTCCTGCAGCTGGAGAAGGAGCGGGGCCTGGACTGCAGCGCCGCCATGGCGGACATGCGCTTCCAGTTTATCAGCCGGGTCAGCGAGGGCTGTGTCATCAAGCCGAGGGAGAGCCGCGAGCGGCTGCGCAGCGAGCGGATCGACCGGGTGCTGACCGGGCGCTGGACGGCGATCCCGATGTTCATCGCGATCATGGGCCTGGTGTTCTACCTGACCTTCGCGCTGGTGGGGCCCTTCCTGCAGGATCTGCTGGCGCAGGGCATCGGCGCGCTGGGCGGCCTTGTCCGGCAGGCCATGGAGGCCGGCCATGTGAACCAGGCGATCCAGGGCCTGGTGATGGACGGCATCTTCGAGGGCGTGGGGAGCGTGCTGAGCTTCCTGCCCCTGATCGTGGTGCTCTTCCTCTTCCTGTCCCTGCTGGAGGACAGCGGCTATATCGCCCGGGTGGCCTTCTTCATGGATAAGCTCCTGCGGCGCATCGGCCTGTCCGGGCGCAGCATCGTGCCGATGCTGCTGGGCTTCGGCTGCACGGTGCCGGCGGTCATGTCCACCCGCACCCTGCCCAGCGACCGGGACCGGCGGATGACGATCCTGCTGACCCCCTTCATGTCCTGCACGGCGAAGCTGCCCATCTACGGCTTCTTCGTCAGCGTCTTCTTCCCCGGCTTCAGCTGGCTGATCGTGACGGGCCTCTATGTGCTGGGCATCCTGATCGGCATCCTGGTGGCGCTGATCTACCGCAGGACCCTCTTCAAGGGGGAGGCGGTGCCCTTCGTGATGGAGCTGCCGAACTACCGCATGCCCAGCCCCCGCAGCGTTGCCCAGCTGCTCTGGGAGAAGGCCAAGGACTTCCTGCAGCGCGCCTTCTCCGTGATCCTGATCGCGACCCTCGTGGTCTGGTTCCTGAAGAGCTTCGACTTCCGCCTGAACTTTGTGGACGAGCCCCAGGCGAGCATCCTGGCCGGGATCGCCGGGGTGGTCGCGCCCCTCTTCCGGCCGATCGGCCTGGGGGACTGGCGGCTGGTCACCTCCCTCATCAGCGGCTTCATGGCCAAGGAGAGCGTGGTCTCCGTGATGCAGATGCTCTTCCCCGGCGACGTGGCGTCCCTCGGCGTGCTGAGCGCGGTGTCCATGCTGGTGTTCAGCTTGCTCTACACCCCCTGTGTGGCGGCCATCGCCGCCGTCAAGCGGGAGATGGGCGTCAAGTGGGCCGTCTATGTGGTGCTCTGGCAGTGCGGCATCGCCTGGGTCGCCGCCCTTCTGGCGCGGCTGATCGGCCTGGCGTTCGGCCTTGGCTGAGGAGGAGGGCGTATGAACATCTGGGATATCCTGATCCTCCTGGCGGTGGCCGCCGTCGTCCTCCTCGCCCTGCGGCAGCTGCGAAAGCCGCGCTCCGGCTGCTGCGAGGCCGGCTGCGGCGGGAGCTGTGCCAGCTGCGCCGCCGCGTGCGCCGGCCGCGCGCGGGACGAGCAGCCCGAATCCGAAAAAACCAAACCATAAAGAAAGCACGGGGCTGTTGCAGAAGCACCAAAATCTGCAGCAGCCCCTTTCCCATGTTGGCCTGTATCGACAAAGCCCAAAGGCACCGGAAATAGCCGAACACAAACCAGAGCCATACGCCGGATGCTTCCGGCGGGCCCTGGTTTTCTGCTTTTGATTTGCGGATTCTCAGGAAATTCAGAATTTCAGCAGCGATGCGGGCTGCAAAATGTGGTTTTCCAGACTGCCGCTGTTGCACTTGAAGATGGCCTTATACTAATCTCAAATAAACTTGCTAAATATATAACGATGTGATATAATA
>CAMVAJ010000048.1 GCA_947165425.1 uncultured Clostridia bacterium | reverse complement strand
GATGGCGTCGATCTTCTGGATCTCGTGGGAGGTGCGGAAGCCGTCGAAGAAGTGCAGGAAGGGCACGGAGCTCTTCAGCGTCGCGATATGGGCGACCAGCGCCATGTCGTGGGCTTCCTGGACGGAGTTGGAGGCCAGCATCGCAAAGCCGGTCTGACGGCAGGCCATCACGTCGGAGTGGTCGCCGAAAATGTTCAGGGCATGATAGGCCAGGGCGCGGGCGCTGACGTGGAATACGCAGGGGGTCAGCTCGCCACTGATCTTGTACATATTCGGGATCATCAGCAGAAGGCCCTGGGACGCGGTGAAGGTCGTGGTCAGCGCGCCGGCGGAGAGGGAGCCGTGCACGGCGCCCGCGGCGCCCGCCTCGGACTGCATCTCCTGGATCTTCACGGTCTGGCCGAAGAGGTTGCGCCGGTTCTCGGCGGCCCACACATCGGCGACCTCCGCCATGGGGGAGGAGGGAGTGATGGGGTAAATCGCGGCCACATCGCTGAACGCATACGCGACATGGCTGACGGCCGTGTTGCCGTCTACAGTCATTTTGACTGGCATGGGAGATTCCTCCTTTTGTCTTGGTCGGTCACAGTCCATTTTCATTCAGGCAGGCATCGGGCGATGACCCGAAACACAAGATGCCCCATGGTCTGCTATTACGCCGCTAATATTATAGATTGTTCACCGTGGTTAGTCAACGCAAACCATAGCCGAGCAAAGCGCTCGTCATTGGCCGGCTTTCCCCCCGCCTGTCCCCTTCCCCGTCTTCCGCAGGCCGCCGGCGATGGTCCTTTTTGTATTATTTCCCTTCTTTTTATGCCATTTTGGCTTGTTTTGCCTTGACGTTCCGAGCCAATCATGGTATCATTTTAGTGCTTTAATGTGATACGGAGGTATCGAAGCCAATGGGAAAGAAAAAAGAATACAATTTTGAGCAGCCGATCCGTATTCTGTCCGTGAAGGCCAACTCGCTGGACATCATTTTCTATACCCTCGTGCTCTCCCTGCTCTGCGCGGCGGTGCTGCTGATCCTGTGCATGAAGGACGGCAAGTTCGGCCTCTACTTCGACTTCTGGCGCGTCGCGGTCAGCATCCCGCTGATCATCCTGGCCTCCTTCGTGGCCACGCCGCTGCGGGAGCTGCGCACCTATGTGCCGAAGCTGGCGAAGAAGGCCACCTGGACCCTCCCCGAGCTGCAGAAGCTCACCGGAAAGGACGAGGCCCAGACCATCCGCACCATGACCCGCGTGCTGGAGAGCGCCTACATCGTGGATCCGGCCTGCGAGAAGCAGGTCTGACCAAAATACAGCCAAAGGAGTGAAACCATGGAAGCATTGAAACTCATTGGTGTCCTGATCGTTGTGATCGGTTTCGCAATCAAGTTCGACACCATCGCAACCGTCGTCATCGCAGGCGTGGTGACCGGCCTGGTGGCGCAGATGCCCGTCATGGACATTCTGGACACCCTCGGCAAATCCTTCATCTCCAACCGGACCGCGACGCTCTTCGTGCTGACGCTGCCCTGCATCGGCATCTGCGAGCGCTACGGCCTGAAGGAAAAGGCCATCGACTTTATCCGGGGAATCAAGAACGCCACCACCGGCCGCGTCATCCTGATCTATCAGGCGATCCGCACGCTGGCCGCGGCCTTCTCCGTCCGCCTGGGCGGCCATCCCCAGTTCGTGCGCCCCGTGGTGGTGCCCATGGCTGAGGGCGCCGCGGTCGCCAAGTACGGCGAGATCAGCGACGAGGTGAGCGACACCATCCGCGGCGCCTCCGCCGCCGCCGAGAACTACGGCAACTTCTACGCCCAGAACTGCTTCATGGGCGCCTCCGGCACCCTGCTGATCGTCTCCACGCTGGTGGAGCAGGGCTTCGACGTCACCGCGCTGCAGATCGCGACCTGGTCCATCCCGATCGCCGTCATCAGCGTGCTGGTGGGCGCCTGGCGTGACCTGACGCTCGACGGCAAGCTTGCCAAGATGGCCGGAAAGGGGGCGTCCGCGAAATGACACCCGCAAACATTATCGCTGAAATCTTCTACTCCATCATCGGCATCATCTTCGCCCTGGTGGGTGTGAAGGCCCTGCGCGATCCCGGCGCCCAGAAGAAGGCGACCACCGCGGCCTTCTGGTTCATCCTGGCCTTCACCTTCATCCTCGGCAACTATCTGCCCAAGTGGATCACCGGCGTGTGCGTCATCGCCATCGCCGTGCTGACCGCCATCAACGGCGTCAAGCAGAGCGCCAACGACGTGCCGGATCCCCAGGCCGTCCGCGCCTCCGCCAACAAGCTGGGCTACAAGGTCTTCATCCCGGCCCTGTGCCTGGCGCTGGTGGCCGTCGTGGCCGCCACCCTGGGCGGCTCCATCCCCGCCATGAACTGGCTGACCGCCAACAACGCCATCGGCGTCTCCGGCATCGTGGCGCTCATCGTGGCGCTGGTGCTCTTCAAGGCCCACCCCAAGTACGCGGTCATCGACGGCACCCGGCTGATGGATAACGTCGGCCCCGTGGGCATCCTGCCCCAGCTGCTCTCCGCCCTGGGCGCGCTCTTCACCGCCGCCGGCGTGGGCACCGTCATCGCCAACGGCGTCAGCGCCATCATCCCCGAGGGTAGCCGCGTCATCGCCTGCGCGGTGTACTGCATCGCCATGGCCCTGTTCACCATCATCATGGGCAACGGCTTCGCCGCCTTCTCCGTGATCACGGTGGGCATCGGCATCCCGTTCCTGATCGCCCAGGGCGCGAACCCCGTCGTCGTGGGCGCCCTCGGCCTGACCGCCGGCTACTGCGGCACCCTGTGCACCCCCATGGCCGCGAACTTCAACATCATGCCCGCCGCCCTGCTGGAGGTCAAGAACAAGTACGCGATCATCAAGTCCCAGATCCCCGTGGCCGTCATCATGCTGGTGATCCACATCGCCCTGATGTACTTCTTCGCCTTCTGAGCGTCTGAGAGGTGAGCCATGAAAATCCTGCTGACTGCATTTGAGCCCTTCGGCGGCGACACGGTCAACCCGGCCCAGGAGGCCGTGGCCCTGATCCCCGCCGAGGTCGCCGGCGCGCAAATCGTCAAAGTGGACGTGCCCGTGGTCTTCGGGAAGTCCATCGAGACCGTCCGCCAGGCCATGGCCAGGGAGAAGCCCGACGCCGTGCTGTGCATCGGCCAAGCGGGCGGGCGCATCGGCATGACGCCCGAGCGCGTCGCCATCAACGTGGACGACGGGCGCATCCCGGACAACGAGGGCAACCAGCCGGTGGACCAGCCCATCTTCGCGGACGGCGCGCCGGCCTACTTCGCCACGCTGCCGGTGAAAGCCATGGTGACCGCCATCCGGGAGGCCGGCATCCCCGCCAGCCTCTCCAACACCGCCGGCACCTACGTCTGCAACCATCTGATGTACGGCGTGCTCTACCACATCGCCAAATCCTTCCCCGGCATGAAGGGCGGCTTCATGCACGTGCCCTTCCTGCACGAGCAGGTGATGAACCGCCCCGGGACGGCGAGCCTCTCCAAGGCCGACATCGTCCGGGGCATCGAGGCGGCGCTGGAGGCCATCGTCCGCAACGGAACCGACACACGTGTCGCCATGGGCGAGACCCACTGAGCCACGGATTCCAAGTCTGCCCCGGCCGTCCCCGGACGGCCGGGGTTTTCAGGCGATCCGGGAACTTGGCCCTTGCCAAAACTCCGGATCAACACTACAATACCCGTATCACCAACTGTCATGAAAGGACAGCGAAGCGCTATGATCGACCTGAGCACGGGGATCTCCATCGTCATGAACCGCTGGCTGGACGTCCGCCGGGGGGAGCTGATCCTGCTGGTGACCGACGAGACCCACCGGCGGGAGCTGGAGGCCTTCGAGCGCTGGGCCCGCGGGCAGGACGCCGTCCTGAAGCCCCTGGTGCTCTCCAGCGACGAGATCCAGAGCGGACGCGCCATCGACGCCATCGCGCCGCTGCTGGCGACCGCGGACGTGATCCTCGGCGCGACGGACTACTCCTTCATCACCACGCGGCCCGTGGCGGAGGCCGTCGCCCGGGGCGCGCGCTTCCTCTCCCTCCCCCTCTCCTGCTCTGACGGCACGAGCCTGCTGGAGAACGGCTTTGTGGACATGGACACGGGCTGGGCGAAGAGGATGGCGGGCCGCCTCCTGCGCGTCCTCAGCCGCCAGGATACCGTCCACATCACCACCGGGCTGGGGACGGACCTGACCTTCCGCTATCGCCAGCGCCAGCCCGGCAGCTACTGCGGCCTCGCCGAGCACCGCGGCATCATCAGCTCCGCCAGCTTCGAGGTGTACATCCCCATCGAGGAGGATCAGACCGAGGGCCGGCTCGTGCTGGACGGCTCCCTGGGCTATCTGGGCCTGGTCAGCCGGCCCGTCGAGATCACCTTCCGCCGCGGCCGCCTCACGGCCGACCCCGCCAGCCCGGACGGCCGGCGGCTGACCGGCTATATCGAGAACTTCCGCGATCCGAAGATGTACCAGGCGGCGGAGTTGGGCATCGGCCTGAACACCGTCTCCCGCTGCCGGGGCGTCTCCTACATCGAGGACGAGTCTGCCTACCGCACCTTCCACATCGGCCTGGGGCGGAACATCACCCTGGGTGGCAGGCAGGAGGCCGCGGGCCACTTCGACATCGTCACCCACCGCCCCACCATCGCCGCCGGGGACGTCCTGCTCATGCGCGAGGGGGAGATTGTCCTCTGATATGGGTATTTTTTTGCCATTTTCGTTTGATGTGCCCTTTTCCTTTTGTCCAAATCTGTAAAAAAATCCCGGGCATTTTTGTTAAAACAGTCAATTCCTTTCGGAGGGAATCCGTGTATAATAAACTCAGCTGGTAAAAACCGGCACAAACCACCAAATACTTTAAGGAGGAAGCAATCATGGCAAGTCTGTCTCTTCGCCACATCTACAAGGTTTATCAGGGCGGCGTCACCGCAGTGTCCGACTTCTGCCTCGAGATCGAGGATAAAGAGTTCATCGTGCTGGTCGGACCTTCCGGCTGCGGCAAGTCCACCACCCTGCGCATGGTGGCCGGCCTGGAGGAGATCTCCGACGGCGAGCTCTACATCGGTGACCGTCTGGTGAATGATGTAGCTCCCAAGGACCGCGACATCGCCATGGTGTTCCAGAACTACGCTCTGTATCCCCACATGACCGTGTTTGACAACATGGCCTTCGGCCTGAAGCTGCGCAAGACCCCCAAGGACGAGATCAAGCGCCGCGTGGAGGAGGCCGCCCGCATCCTGGACATCTCCCACCTGCTCGAGCGCAAGCCGAAGGCTCTGTCCGGCGGTCAGCGTCAGCGCGTCGCCCTGGGCCGTGCTATCGTCCGTGAGCCGAAGGTCTTCCTCTTCGACGAGCCGCTGTCCAACCTGGACGCCAAGCTGCGCGTTGCCATGAGAACTGAGATCACCAAGCTCCATCAGCGCCTGCAGACCACCTTCATCTACGTTACCCACGACCAGACCGAGGCCATGACCATGGCCAGCCGCATCGTGGTTATGAAGGACGGCGTCGTGCAGCAGGTGGACACCCCCCAGAACCTCTACGACTATCCCACCAACGAGTTCGTGGCCGGCTTCATCGGCAGCCCGCAGATGAACTTCTTCAACGTCACCCTGAAGCGCAACGGTCAGGATATCGTGGCGGTCTTCGGTGACAACTGCATCGTCGTGCCGAACTACATCATCTCCCGCTTCACCGACGAGAGCTACATCGGCAAGGAAGTCGTCATGGGCATCCGTCCTGAGGACATCGACGACAGCGCCGAGTCCCTGGAGAAGTTCGCCACCGCCGCCTTCGACGTCAACGTCGAGGTCACCGAGCAGATGGGCTCCGAGACCTATCTGTACCTGACCACCTCCGGCAAGGACGGCAACATCATCGCCCGCGTCGATCCGCGCACCGCGAGCCGCGCCGGCAACAAGATCCGCGTCGCCATGGATGTGGAGCACCTCCACTTCTTCGACAAGGACACCGAGAAGACCATCCTGAACAAGGAGTAATCAAGCCCTTTGCAAAAGGGAGCCGCCCGGCCGGGCGGCTCCCTTTTTTTGCGCTTTGCCGTCAGCGGAAGACGGCCTGCACCAGAACCATGTAGAGCACCGTCCCGGTCAGGATACTTGATCAGGAATTGCGCTTCCACGCCTGCATCCCCACGACGCAGGCGCCCGCGATCAGCTCCGGGAGGCCGAAGGGCCGGGCGGCGAAGGAGATGTCCTTCAGGCAGTAGATCACCAGCATGCCGATGATCGCCGGCGGGAGCACCCGCCCCAGATAGGAGATATAGGCGGGCGTCCACCCCCGGAACACCCAGAAGGGCAGGAAGCGCAGCAGGATGGTCACGATCGACATCACCGCGACGAGGAGGGCCGGTCTCACGCGCCTCCCTCCTCTCGCCCGCGCAGGAGCGTCAGCGCCAGCGTGATCAGCGCCATGGCCGGGATCAGGAAGCGCTCCGGCCCGAAGGCCAGCAGGCACAGCAGCGTGCAGCCCAGGCCCGTGAGGGCCGGCACATGGTCCTTCGTGGTGAGCCACTGTTCCGTGAAGGACGCGATGAACAGCGCCGTCATGGAGAACTCGATCCCGGCGGTCGAGAAGGGCAGCACCGCGCCCAGCAGGCTCCCGATGACGCTGCCCGCGACCCAGATCTCAGGCGTCGGCCAGCCTGCGCTCGCCGTCCGCCAGGCGGCGCAGGGTCTCGTCCCGGCCCAGCAGGTACGCGATCTCGATCGCGCCGCCGGGGGTGGAGGCCTGGCCGGAGATGGCGATGCGCAGCGGCCAGAGCACCGCGCCGTTCTTTTTGCCGCTGGCCGCGATGGCCTCCATCAGCCGGTCGTGGAGCACCGTCTCGTTCCAGTCCGCCTCCGGGATGCCCTCCAGCACCGGGCGGCACAGCGCCAGGGCCTCGCGGGCCACCTCTGGGTTGGTCTTCATCTTCTTGTGGGTGTAGAGCTCGACGTCGTAGTCCGGCAGCTCGCCCAGGAAGCGCACCATGTCCGGCACCCGGGCGAAGGTCTCCGTGCGCTCCTGCATCAGCTCCGCCAGGCGGCGGTAGTCGATGCCCTTCCCCGCCAGCGCTTTGTCGAACCAGGGCGTGACCATCTCCAGATAGCGGTCGAAGTCCATGCGCCGGATGTACTCGGCGTTGAACCAGGTGAGCTTGTCGACGTCGAAGATGCCCGGGGACTTGTTCAGCCGGTGGACGTCGAAGGCCTCCACCAGCTCCGGCAGGGTGAAGAACTCCCGCTCGTCGCCGGGGTTCCAGCCCACCAGGGCCAGATAGTTCACCAGCGCCTCGGTGAGGTAGCCCTTTTCGATATAGTCGGAGTAGAAGGCGTCGCCGTCGCGCTTGGAGAGCTTGTGGGTGGCGTCCCGCATGACGGTGGGCAGGTGGATATAGGTCGGGATCTCCCAGCCCAGCGCCCTGTAGAGATAGTTGTATCTCGGCGTGGAGGAGAGATACTCCATGCCGCGCATCACGTGGGTGATGCCCATCAGGTGGTCGTCGATCACGTTGGCGAAGTTGTAGGTCGGCATGCCGTCCTGCTTGATGAGCACCATGTCGTCCATGGCCTCGGCGTTCTGGAAGGTCATGTCGCCGAAGACCGTGTCATGGTAGCTGGTCTCGCCCTCGGTCGGGGCGTTCATGCGGATCGTCCACGGGATGCCGGCAGCCTTCTTCGCCTCCACCTCCTCGGGGGTCAGGCGGAGGCAGTGCTTGTCGTACTTCCAGGTGCCGCCCGCCGCCTCCACCGCCTCGCGGCGGTCCTCCAGCTCCTCCTTGGAGCAGAAGCAGTAGTAGGCGTGGCCGCTCTTCACCAGCTGCTCGGCGTAGGGCATGTAGGTGGCCTTGCGCTCGGACTGCACATAGGGGCCCACCGGGCCGCCGATGTCCGGGCCCTCGTCCCAGTTCAGCCCGCAGGCGCGGAGCGTGTCGTAGATGACCTCCGTCGCACCGGGGACATAGCGCTCCTGGTCCGTATCCTCAATGCGGAGGATGAACTTGCCGTGGTTCTGCTTGGCGAAAAGATAGGCGTAGAGGGCGGTGCGCACGCCGCCCAGGTGCATGAAGCCCGTGGGGCTCGGCGCAAAACGTGTTCTGACTTCCATGGTATGACTGATTCTCCTCTTTTTCTTGACAGGCGTTTCTTTTTACGCCCGGGTCTGCTTGGCAAAGGTGTCCCGCAGGCCCACCGTGCGGTTGAAGACCGGCAGCTCCGCGGTGGAGTCCGGGTCCTTGCAGAAATAGCCCGTGCGCAGGAACTGGAAGGTGGCCCCGACCTCTGCGTCCCGGACCAGCGGCTCGGCATAACCCCGCAGCACCGTAATGCTGTTGGGATTGAGGCGGCTGATGAAATCCTTCTTCGCCGGGGCGGCGTTCTCCTCGCCCTCCTCCTCGGCGGCCTCGTCCTCGGCCTCCACGGCCTCCTCGTCCACCAGCAGGGGCTCGTAGAGCCGCGCCTCGAAGGGCACGGCCTCCGCCGCGCTGACCCAGTGGAGGGTCTTGCCCTTGATCTTGCGGTCCGCGCCGGGGGTGCCGCTCTCGGTGTCGAAGTCCACGGTGCAGTTGACCTGGATCACGTTCCCGGCCTCGTCCTTCTCGCAGCCGTCGCAGCGGACGATGTACGCGCCCTTCAGCCGCACCTCGTTGCCGGGGAACATGCGCTGGTACTTCTTGACCGGCTCCTCCATGAAGTCGTCCTGCTCGATGTACAGCTCGCGGCCGAAGACCGCCTCGTGGGTGCCCATCTCCGGGTGGTCCGGGTGGTTCTCCATGGTCAGGGTCTTCGTCTCCCCCTCCGGCCAGTTGGTCAGCACGACCTTCAGCGGCCGCAGCACGGCCATCGCGCGCGGCGAGCGCTCGCCCAGGTCGTCCCGGACGCAGCTCTCCAGCAGCGCCAGGTCCACCGTGGAGTCCGCCTTGCTCATGCCGATCCGGTCCACAAAGTCGCGGATGGCCGCGCCGGTATAGCCCCGGCGGCGCAGGGCCGAGAGGGTGGGCATGCGCGGATCATCCCAGCCGGAGACATAGCCGCCCTCCACCAGCTGGCGGAGATAGCGCTTGCTCATCACGGTGCGGGTCATGTTCAGCCGCGCGAACTCGATCTGCCGGGGATGGCCCGGGAGCTTGTTCTGCGCGTGCTGCACCACCCAGTCGTAGAGCGGGCGGTGGATCTCATACTCCAGGGAGCAGAGGGAGTGGGTGATGCCCTCCAGGGCGTCGCCGATGGGGTGGGAGAAGTCGTACATCGGATAAATGCACCATTTCTTCCCCGTGCGCCAGTGCTCCTTGTAGAGGATGCGGTACATGGCCGGATCCCGCATGACGATGTTCGGCGAGGCCATGTCGATCTTCATGCGCAGGGTCTTGGTGCCCTCCGGGAACTCGCCCGCCCGCATGCGCCGAAAGAGGTCGAGGCTCTCCGCCGCGGGCCGGTCGCGCCAGGGGCTGTTTTTGCCCGGCTCGGTCAGCGTGCCGCGGTAGGCGCGCATCTCCTCCTTGTTCAGCTCGTCCACATAGGCCAGGCCCCGCTCGATCCAGTCCTCGGCGATCTCGTAGCAGATATCGTAGTAATCCGAGGCGTAGAACAGGCCGCCCGTCCAGTCGAAGCCCAGCCAGCGGATGTCCTTCTCAATGTTGCGGACGAACTCCATGTCCTCCTTGGCGGGGTTGGTGTCGTCGAAGCGCAGGTTGCACTTGCCGCCGAACTTCTCCGCCGTCAGGAAGTCCATGATCAGGGCCTTGCAGTGGCCGATGTGCATATAGCCGTTGGGCTCCGGCGGGAACCGGGTGTGTACCTCCTCGTAAACGCCCTCCGCCAGATCCTTTTTGATCTCGTCCCAGATAAAATTGCTCCGCTCGCGGTCCTCCATGCGAATCCCCCTCCCGCCGTTTTCAAAAGGGCTTTTCCAGCCCTGACGTGTTCTGGCGTATTATAACCGAGGAGACGCTTTTTTTCAAGGACAATGTGGCGCGCCGGGGCAGTCCGCGCCCGGGTTTCGCTGGTCAAAACACGGGTTTTGTGATAAGATACCCTCATTCAGAGGGAAAAACTGTTTTCAGGGAGGAAAAGCCGGATGCGCGGTCTGTATCTCAGAGGTCTCTCCATCGACTGGGACGCCATCCCGCCGGACAGCTACCTGCGGCGCATCCCCGCGCTGCGCAGGCTCGACCGGCTGGAGCTCCACCGGAACGTGACGCTCCTGACCGGGGAGAACGGCAGTGGGAAATCCACCCTGCTGGAGGCGGCGGCGGTGGCCCTCGGCTTCAGCGCGGAGGGCGGGACGAGGAACATCCGCTTCTCCACCTACGACGACGTCTCCGAGCTGAACCGGGCCGTCTCGCTGGTGCGCGGGCCGATCAAGCCCGCGGCGGGCTTCTTCTTCCGGGCGGAGAGCTTTTTCAACGTGGCGACCGCCATCATGCAGAAATACAACGACGACGGCCAGCTCCCGGACTACCACGCCGAGAGCCACGGGGAGAGCTTTCTCTCCTTCATACAGCGGGCCCAGGCGGACGGCATCTACCTGATGGACGAGCCGGAGGCCGCCCTCTCGCCCCAGCGGCAGCTCTCGCTGATGATCCACCTCGTCCGCATGGCGCGCGCCGGCGCGCAGTTCATCATCGCCACCCACTCCCCGATCCTGCTGGGCATCCCGGAGGCCGAGATCCTGGCCTTCGGCGAGGGCGGCATCCAGCCGGCGGCCTGGGCGGAGACCGAGAGCGTCCGCGTGACGAAGCTCTTTTTGGAGAGCCCGGAGCGGATGCTGCGGATGCTGCTGGCCGACGAGCCATGACCACAAAAGCCCCCCTTTGACCGCGCCCTGCGGCCAAAGGGGGGCTTTTCGGTATGGATGCGGCTTACTTGCCCACGACGATCCGCTGGTGGTGGACCACCGGTTTGCTCTCCGTCTGGCTCTTGGTGTCCTCCGGGGAGACGAAGTCCAGCTCGCTGAGGAAGTCGACGCACATCTTGACCTGGTCGTCGGTCAGCTCCTGGCTCTTGGCCTCGGGGTTGGGGGTCATCACGAACTCGATGTCATAGCCCTTGTAGACCGTCAGGATGTCCACGAAGTCGGTATCGCTGCCCACCTCGCGGGCGACCATCAGCTTGGTGCCGTAGGCGGTCTCGGTGTATGAGATCTCGACGTCGTTCATGTCCGTGAAGGACGCCTCGAGCCGCTCCAGCTCCTCCTGGCTCAGATCGTTCATCCGCTCCACCTCGGAGTAGAGCTCGTTGTAGGCGATGGAGAGGTAGAGCATCGGCTTCTCGACGTCGTCGGAGAGGATCGAGGCCACGATCCGGCTGCCCTGGACGTTGACCACCTGCAGGATGTAGGTCTCCGGCAGGAGGCACTGGAGCGCGAACTCGCCGTTGACGGTCAGGCTGCCCAGGCTCTCCTTGACCGGCGCCGCGGGCACGGCGGCGGCGGGCGTCTCGACGATGACGCCGACGACGTTGGTGTAGTTCTTGCTGATGTAGCCCACCTTGCCGCTGTTGAGCTCGATGGCCTGCCACCACTTCTCCGTCTCGCCGATGGCCTTGAGCTGCGTGCCGTCCGGGAAGGATGCGATGCGGTCCGAGGCGACGCCGGGGCCGACGCGGAAGTTGATCCAGCCGGAGGAGCGGGTCGTGCGGACGAGGATCAGCTTCGGCGTATCGAGGGTGCGGAAGGTCTTCAGCTGGCGGTTCAGCTCCTCCAGCTCCTTCTCCTTCTTCTTCTGCTCCTCGGTCTTCTGGTCCTTCTTCTTGGCGGCGGGCTTGCTGGCCACCAGATAGCGGCCCTGCACATAGCCGCAGCCCTCCGGTCCCTTGCTGTAGCGGATCACCAGCCAGCTCGGGTCGATGACCACGCTGCCCAGGACCGTCACGGAGGCGCCGTAATCGAGCTTGCCGATGATGTTGCCGCTCTTGATGAAGGGCTCGCTGCGGACGTTCAGGGAGCCGCCGTTGTCGGTGTAGACGTACATGGTGACCGGCTGGGCGTACTCGCCCGCGCCGGTGAGCTCCTCGATGGAGTGGTAGCCGCCGCCCTCGCCCTCCTCCTCGTAGGTATCGTCCGAGCCGGAGGGTTCAGACACAGGCTCCGCCGCGGGGGCGGGCTCTTCCACCACAGGCTCGGCCGCGGGCTCCTCCACGGGAGCCGCCTCCTCCACCACGCCGCCCTCGTCGGCCAGCGCGAAGGATGCCAGCATCATGGCGGCCAGCAGAAGGGAAATCAGTCGTTTCATCATTCAGACTCAACCTCCTTGTTCTTTCATCCGCTTGATACGTACAGTCCGGGGCAGGTGGCAGTCAGTTGCCCACCACAATCCGCTGGCGGACCACCCGGGGCCCCGGGGTCGCGGCGGCCTCCTCCGTGGCCTGGGCGGGCGCGGCGAAGGTCAGCGTCATCAGGGCGTCGATGCACATGCCGACCTGCTGCTCCAGCAGCGCGGTGCTCTCGGCCTCCTGGCTGGGGGTCAGCACAAACTCGATCTCATAGCCCTGGTGGATCAGCAGGGCGTCCAGGAAGTCCGTGCCCTCCCCCGCGTTGCGGGCCAGCAGGATCGCGTCGCCGGCCTTGGTCTCGCGGTAGGAGATGTTCACGGGGCTCACCGCCAGGAAGGCGTCCTCGATGGCCTGACGGCCGGCGTCATCCACGCTGTTCAGGTTCGCCGCCTCCGGGAAGGCCTCGCTGGGCGTGACCGTCACGTAGAGCAGCGGCATCTTCGCGTCCTCGGAGAGGACGGAGGCCGCCAGCTTGCTGTCCTGGTTGTTCACGACCTGCAGGGAGTAGCCCTCGGGCCACTGGCAGCGGATCGCGAACTGGTCGTTCACCACGAGCTCCGCCGGCTCAGCCTTGGCGGCGGCCTTCGGCTCCTCGGGGATCACGACCCCGATGGTCGTGGTGTGGTTTTTGTACACAAAGCCCGTGACGCCGCTGACCGGCTCGATCACGTGCCACCAGCTGTTCGTCTCGCCGACGGCCTGCAGCCGCTGCCCGTAGGGAAGCACGCCGATGCTCCTGGCGGCGACGCCGGGGCCCTCGCGCAGATAGATCGTGCCGGACAGATAGCGGGTTTCCACGTCGATGCGGTAGGACAGCACCTTGTAGCTCCGCTCCTGGCGGTACAGCTCCTCCAGGTTCAGCTCCCGCTGGGACTTCTCGCGGGGCTTGGGCTTCTCGGAGACCAGGAACTTGGCCATCACGAAGCCGACGCCCACGGTGCCCTTGCTGTAGGGGATCGCCAGCCAGCTCGGGTCGCTGGAGGCGTAGCCCAGCACGGTGACGGTCGCGCCGTATTTCAGGGAGCCGATCACATTGCCGCTCTTCACCCGGGGCTCGCTGCGCACGTTCAGGGAGCCGCCGTTCTCGGTGTAGACGTACATGGTGACGGGCGCGGCGTAGGGGACATAGCCGTAGACCGGATCCGCGGGGGCTTCCGTCGGGTCAGCCGGAGGGTCGGTCGGGTCGGCCGGAGGGTCGGTCGGGTCGGCCGGAGGGTCGGTCGGGTCGGCCGGGGGATCCGTCGGGTCAGCCGGAGGATCGGTCGGATCGGCCGGAGGATCCGTCGGGTCAGCCGGAGGATCCGTCGGATCAGCCGGGGGATCCGTCGGGTCGGCCGGGGGGTCCGTCGGATCGGCCGGAGGATCCGTCGGGTCAGCCGGGGGATCCGTCGGGTCAGCCGGGGGGTCCGTGGGATCAGCCGGGGGATCCGTCGGGTCGGTGACAGGCGCCGGGTCTGTCGTCTCCGCAGGCTCGGCCATGGCCGCGGGGAGCAGCGTCATCAGCATGGCGACGGTCAGTATCAGAGAGAGCACGCGTTTGAACATGGATGGTTATCCTCCTTTGCCCGGGCGCGGGGCCCGGAGATGGATGTGCAGAAAACGGTTTACCGCTGGACGACCGTCCGCAGGCACTTCATGCCGGTGAGGCGCTCGCTCACGGCGTCAGGCTGCTGCAGGCCGGCGAAGACCTCGACCTGGCCCTGGACGGGGATGCGCTCGCCCGCGTCGTTGACCACCGTCCAGGCCAGCGGGTTCAGCTTCACGGTGACGGTCTTCGTCTCGCCGGCCTTCAGCGCCACGCGGCCGAAGCCCGCCAGCACGGGGTTGACCGGGGCGTCGGGGTTGTTCAGCGGGCGGACATAGACCTCCGCCACCGTCTCCGCGTCCATGGCGCCCGTGTTCGACACGTCGAAGGACACCTCGCGCTCCCCCGCCCGCAGGTTCGCCGTGGCGAAGGTGGTGTAGCTCAGGCCGTAGCCGAAGGGATAGAGGGGCTCGCCGGTGTAATAGCGGTAGGTGCGGTTCGTCATCGCGTAGTCGGTGAACTCCGGCAGATCCTCCAGCCCGTGGTAGAAGGTCACCGGCAGGCGGCCGGAGGGGCTGACCTCGCCGAAGAGGATGCGCGCCAGGGCCTTGCCGCCGGCCTGGCCGGGATACCAGGCCAGGAGCTCCGCGTCGCCCTCGGGCACGTTCAGGGACGAGCCCACCGTCAGCACGGTGACCAGCGGCTTGCCGGTCGCGGCGAGGGCCTTCATCAGGCGCTGCTGGCTCTCGGGGAGGCTCAGGGAGACCTTGTCTCCGCTGGCGGAGAAGTTGCCGGTGTCGCCCTCCTCGCCCTCGAGGGTCTCGTCCAGGCCGACGCAGGCGATGACCACGTCCGCCTGCTCGGCGCAGATCACGGCCTCCGCCAGGCGGTCGTCCGGCTGGCCCAGGTTCTCGATCCGGTCCTTGACGCGGTCGCAGCCCTCGGAGTAGAACACGCGGATGCCCAGCGGCGCGCAGTACGCCCGCAGGCCCTCCAGCAGGTTCACCGAGCGGGCGGAGGTGCCGTAGTAATTGCCCTTGAGCACCAGGTCGCTGGCCGCCATCGGGCCGACCACGGCGAGGGTCCTGATCTTCTTCGCGTCCAGGGGCAGGAGGCCGTTGTTGCGCAGCAGCACCATGGCCTTCTCCGCGGCCAGCTCCGCCAGGGCGTCGTGCTCGTCGGAGTCCACCTCGGAATAGGGGATCGCGTCCCAGGCGCAGTCGTCCGCGAAGCAGCCCAGCAGATAGCGCGTGGTGAAGAGGTGCACCGCCGCCCGGGTGATGTCCTCCTCGGTCACCAGGCCCTCCTGGTAGGCCTGCAGCATGTGCAGATAGGTGTTGCCGCAGTTGACGTCGCAGCCGTTTTTCAGCGCCAGCGCCGCGGACTCGGGCGCGGTGTCGGTCACGTGGTGGTTCACGTGGAAATCCCGGATCGCCCAGCAGTCGGAGGTCACATGTCCCTCGAAGCCCCACTTGCCCCGCAGGATGTCCACCAGCAGCGTCTTGGAGCCGCAGGCGGGCTCGCCGTTGACGCGGTTGTACGCGCCCATCACGGTCTCCACCTTGGCCTCCTTCACCGCCGCCTCGAAGGCCGGCAGGTAGGTCTCGGCCATATCCTTGGGCGTGGCCTTGGCGTCGAACTCGTGGCGGATCGCCTCCGGGCCGGAGTGGACCGCGAAGTGCTTGGCGCAGGCCGCCGTCCGCAGATAGTCCCCGTCCCCCTGCAGGCCCTCGATGAAGCGCACGCCCAGGCGGGTGGTCAGATAGGGGTCCTCGCCGTAGGTCTCATGGCCGCGGCCCCAGCGGGGATCGCGGAAAATGTTCACGTTGGGCGACCAGAAGGTCAGGCCCTTGTAGATGTCCCGGTCGCCGTGGGCGGCCTGGGCGTTGTACTTCGCCCGGGCCTCGCGGCTGATGACCTCGGCGATCTGCCCGTGGAAATCCTCGTCGAAGATGGCCGCCAGACCGATGGCCTGGGGGAAAACCGTGGCGGTGCCCGCCCGGGCCGCGCCGTGCGGCGCCTCGTTCCACCAGTTGTAGGCAGGGATTCCACGCCTCGGGATCGCCGGGGCGTCAAACCGCAGCTGGGACGCCTTCTCCTCCAGCGTCATCTTGGCCACCAGTGCGGATGCTTTCTCTCTCGCTTCCTGACGGTTCATGCTTATCCTCCGTTCGTCGCACAGCGGGAGGCGGTGTTCATCCGCCTCCCTCGTACTTTATGCTCAAATTTCTTCCAGGGTGCCGGCGGCGAAGCGGGCCTCCGCCTCCACCATGATCTTCTCGGTGGCGCTGACGCCGCAGCGGGACGCGCCCGCCGCCCGGGCCGCCAGCACCGTGTCCAGGTCCCGGATGCCGCCGGAGCCCTTCACCCGCACGCGGTCGGAGACCGCCGCCCGCATCAGCTTCAGATCCTCGATGGTGCAGCCCTTGCTGCCGTAGCCGGTGGAGGTCTTGACAAAGTCCGCCCCGGCCTCCTCGGAGAGCTCGCAGGCGCGCTTCTTCTGCGCATCGGTCAGGTAGCAGGTCTCGATGATCACCTTCACGATCGCGCCCTTGGCGTGGGCGTGCTCGCAGATCTGCCGGATCTCGCCGCGGACGTAATCCTCGTCGCCGCGGATCATCCGGCCGATGTTGATGACCATGTCCAGCTCCTCGCAGCCCTCCTGCAGCGCAAGGTCCGCCTCCGCCACCTTGATGGCGGTCTCGTGGGCCCCGTGGGGGAAGCCGATGACCGTGCAGACCTTCACGCCGGAGCCCTTGAGCATCTCCGCCATGATCGGCACGTCGCAGGGCCGGGCGCACATGGACGCGGTGCCGTACCTGAGGGCCACCTCCGCCCCGCGGCGGATGTCCTCCTCGGTGAGATAGGGCTGCAGGGTGGAGTGATCCAGCATTGAAGCGATGTCCTTGGGGGTCAGTTTCATGTGCTTTTCTCCTTATGCTGTTTTATGTGCCGTGATGGGCTCAGATTTTCGCGTGCTTCCCGCCGAGATAGCCGCCCATGGTCCGGAATTTCTTGAAGGTCATGGGCCACAGCGCCGCGCCGGCGGTCATGGCGACGAAATTGGCCACGCAGGCGATGATCCCCATGCGGGTCACGTTCGCCATGGTCAGGGCGTCGGAGGAGTAGCCCAGCGCCTTCTGGATGCCCATCTGCAGGGCCAGCACGATCACGCAGCCGCCGGCGATCTTGAGCAGCTGCGCCCACCAGATGGCGCGGGTGTCATAGTGCAGCCACTTCTCGTCCACCTCGAAGGCGATCTCCACCGCCATGGTGGCGCCCAGCAGCTGCCAGAGGTTCTTGATACCGCTGCAGTAGTTGCCGATGTCCTCCCCCGCCAGACCCTGGGGATTGTTCAGATACATCAGCACCAGCAGCACCACGGAGAGCACGATGTTGCCGATCAGCACGCCGCGGATCTTCCCCGTCCCGTCGGAGGCGAAGATCGGGCGCAGCGCCAGCACCGCGATCAGGGCAATGACCGCGCCGCCCAGGATGTCCAGGGGCGTGTGCACGCCCAGATACAGTCGGGAGAAGGGCACCA
>CAMVAJ010000047.1 GCA_947165425.1 uncultured Clostridia bacterium | reverse complement strand
GCCGCAGCGACAGAGGGGCCGGTCTCTTGCAATGCGGCAGATTTATATGAGATATATTTAGAAAGGGTTCCAGCGAATCTGGATTCGAAAAAAGGAAAGCTCCACGAGCTGACTGGAGATGCAACACAATTGTAGCATGCCATATCACTCATAGAGCGTGCATTAAGTATAGGCGATGATGGGTATCCTGTCAAGCGACGGTTTTCTCTGGAAGAAATAAGACAAGGAACACCTCGACGTGGTGGATCGAGGGAATGAGCGCAAGGCACGGCGCCTGTAACACTAGATCAACATGATTACTATATGGGTGGCAATTAAACAAGATGCAGAAAAGCAAAATAGTATTATGTTCATGACACTGCGCAAAGAAAAGGCGCAGAGCCCAGTTCTTTTACTAGAGGGGCTGGTAAAACCAATGGCCCCGCTGGGAGTGCACCTTCAATTGCAAGTATACTCGCGCAGTTGGCAAAATACAATAGAGAATTTGGTAGTGAGCAGGTAAACGGCAATTCTGGAAATGAGGCAAACGGGAAAGTCTTATGAAGGGATAATTTCAGTTGAATATGTTGAAAAAGGCAGACGGTTCCATGATTTGACTAAAATAAGAGAAACCACTTTCCCAGCGCAGGGTCACAATGCCCCGCAGGTAGACGGCGGTTTCTCCGAGAACATAATACCGTAAAACGTGGCGAACAGCAATGTCGAAAATGGGAGAAAGAGTGACATTCTCAGAACGAAACGCTTCAAGAACTGCCTGGCACTACGATATCCTCGCAGGCTGCTGTGCTCATATACATGAAGACAGAGACGATGTCAACCAGCGCTTTTCGCTGGAAGAACCAATGAACGACGCGATGGACAGTGAAGGAAATGTGCGCTACAGCCTGGATACGCCGGCGGAGCGGATGGCCCTCTACTTATGACAATAAAATGTGCATCATCGGCCAGACCGGCCCTTCCACCGCCGCCCTCCGCGGGGCGGCGGTCCCCCTCCCCAGCTTGCTGGGGAGGTTTTAGATACTGCGCTTTAGCCCCTATCTCCCCAGCTTGCTGGGGAGATGTCGCCGCAGCGACAGAGGGGCCGGTCTTTTGCGATACAGCAGGCTTGTTTGAGATTTGTATAAAGCGTATGACGCTTATCTTATCATTCTCAATTCGTGACGGCACATAAGTTCTATACGACCTCCATGTATGAAAAGAAAACGCCTCCGTTGCGGAACAGCTTGACAAGAAGCTGAGCCTCGCAACAAAGATGTTTTCTAAAGATAATATACAACATACAAACCCTAAAGCAATAGCGCACAACAAAACAGGGCTGCCTCGGAAGCTCGGCAGCGAATAACGCTGTCTTATTCCATGGCGACCCTGACACAATTAGTGTAGCAGGTGCACCACAGGATGTCAAGGATCACTTTGCTGAAGATTTGCCGTTTCATACTGTATGCCATAAGCTCAAAAACAGAAAAACCAGAGACTGCCGCCAACGAAAGTGGCCAGAGCCTTAGCCCAAAGGGCCGGTTCTCTTCAGTCCCTGATACCATTAGTGTAGCAGATGCACTGGAGGCTGTCAATGGAGGAAGCGAAAAACGGTTATCGTGATATGCGAGTATTAGAATGCGGGCCAGATATGAAAAACGCTCCGTCGCGTAGACGGAGCGCAGAATGAAAACGGAAAGATTATTTGGTTCCGAAGAGGCGGTCGCCCGCGTCGCCCAGGCCGGGCACGATGTAGCCGTGCTCGTTGAGCTTCTCGTCCAGGCCGGCCACGAAGATATCCACGTCGGGGTGATCCTCCTGGATGCGCTTGATGCCCTCGGGCGCGGCGATCAGGTTGAGCAGGCGGATGTGGCTGCAGCCGCGCTGCTTGATGAAGGTGATGGCGGCGGAGGCGGAGCCGCCGGTGGCCAGCATCGGATCGACGACCAGGATATCGCGCTCGTTGGAGTCGGCGGGGAGTTTGCAGTAATACTCGACAGGCTCAAGGGTCTGCGGGTCGCGGTAGAGGCCGATGTGGCCCACCTTTGCGGCGGGGATGATGTTCAGCACGCCGTCCACCATGCCCAGACCCGCGCGGAGAATCGGCACGATGGCGAGCTTGCGGCCGGCGAGCTTCTTGCAGGTGCAGGTGCAGATGGGGGTCTCCACCTCCACGTCCTCCAGCTCCAGATCCCGGGTGACCTCGAAGACCATCAGCGTGGAGATCTCCTCCAGCAGCTCACGGAATTCCTTGACGCCGGTGTTCTTGTCGCGCATGATGGACAGCTTGTGCTGGATCAGGGGATGGTTGAAGACGACGACCTTGCTCATGGCGGGTACCTCCTTGAATGTGTCGAAAGTGTATCTGTTCCTCAGAAGGGACATTCGATGGTGAAGACCTTCCCGTCCAGCTGCGGCAGGGCGCCGCCGGTGTGGAGAGTGAGGGAGGTGGCGCAAAGACGGAGCTTGCCCTGCACGCGCATGGCGCGGTTGAGGGCCCGGTCGCCGTAGACGTCGTCCCCCAGCAGGGGATGGCCGAGGGCCGCCATGTGGGCCCGGATCTGGTGCGTGCGCCCGGTGATCAGGTGGACGCGCAGCCGGCTGACCGCGCCGGCCGACAAGGTCTCGTAGGCGGTCACGATGGGCCTGGCGCCCCGGACCTCCCGGTCCAGCACGCGGACGCGGGCCTCCTGCGCGTCCTTGACGAGCCAGGCGCGGCAGACGGCCTCGGGCGGCTTGGGCTGGCCGCGGACAAGGCAGGTATAGGTTTTCTCCAGCGTCCGCTCCTCGAAGGCCTGCCGGAGGACCTCATAGGCGCGCTGATTCAGCGCAAAGAGGATCAGCCCGCTGGTCTGGTTGTCCAGGCGGTGGCAGGGGCGGGGCGCGAAACTCCCCGGCGCGTTGGCCTCCGCCCAGGCGCGGGCCTGCGCCTCAAGGGAGGGCAGGCCGGGGATGTCGTCCTGGGTGGAGATGCCGGCTGGCTTGTTCAGCAGCAGGATATCCCTGTCCCGGTAGACGATGGGAAGCGCGGAGAGCGAATGATCGACATAGAAAACTTCCAGCAGCTGGCCGGCGGATGCGCGGGTATCCGGGCGGATCCGCACGCCGTCGAGCTTGACGTCGCGGCGGGCAAAGACCGCCCGCTTCTCCTGCTCCGGGAGCCCGGGCAGCAGACGGCGCACCAGCGCGTCGGCGCGCTGCCCCGCCAGCGCGTCCGTGACAAGGAAGGACTGTCTCGCCATGTCAGTTCATCACCCGGTCGCTGACGCAGGCAAAGCCCGGCGTCACGGCGCGCAGCAGGCCGATGGCGTCCCGCATCTCCCGGTTCGGACGGACCGTGATCAGGGAGCGGAGCACCTCCTGCATGACCTCGTCGGAGACGGCCTGTTTGGCCAGAACCCGCAGATCCTCCACCGCCGTGTGCAGCGGGATGTCGGGCCGGACCGCGTCGGTGAGCGCTTCGGCGACCCGCATCGCGGCGCCGCGCTCCGCGTCGGAGAGGATGATCTGCGGCACGTCCTCCGACGGATCGATTTGCGTGAAGGGCTGCAGGTCGATGTGGGCGAGGCTGCCAAGCCAGCGCTCCGGCTCGGCCAGCCCAGGGTGCAGGAGCACCATCTCGCCCTTGCGGTTGTAGATATAGTCGTATTCAACCCGCAGGAGGCGGTCCACCAGGTGCGCGGCCCGGGGCGCGTTCCCGCGGAGGATATGGTGATACAGATAGTCCCGCACATCGTCGGCATAGATCATGCCGTAGACGTTGATGGCGGAGATCACGCCGACAAAGAACTGCAGGATCTGCCAGCGGAGGGTGACGTGCGGTTCCGCGTCCAGCGCGACGCTGATGAGGCTCAGCAGCGGCTCGGACATCTCCAGGACGATGTGGTCGCTGTCCTGAATGTCCACCGTGCACCAGAGCCTGCGGACCAGGCTCTCGGCGGGGGCGGTCTCCGACCAGTCGGTGAGCTGGTAGCGGCCCTTGCCGAGCACGAGATTGTCGATCAGATCGTATTCCTGCATCGGCAGGAGGACGAGCTCGGCCGGCATCCGGTCCAGCACCGTCTCCCGGAGCTGCGCAAGGGTCGTCAGCTGCGGGAGCGTGCCGAACTCCGCGCCGTCGTAGGAGAGCTGCCAGAGGGTCTGCGTCTGCCGCTCGTCGGATTCCTGCCAGAGATTGACGCGCGGCAAAAGCGAGAGACGCTTCTCGCACGCCTCCAGATTATCCCGTACCAGCACAGACAGGGTCTTGTCCGGCCAATTGAACGCGGAAATCTCGCCTCTTCTGAGCATGAAACCTCCCTGGAATCTTCTCCCGATCCGAAAACCTACGCAGCGCGGACAGCGCCGCCGGCGCGGCGGACCATTCCGCCCATCTTTAGTATAGTCAGAATTCGCACGGTGTCAATGGACCCGTGGTCCCGCGGCGGGGTCAGTCGCGCCAGATCTGGTAGATGCCGCACTTGAGATACTGGGTCTCGGGCGCGGCGGGCAGGATCGGGTGATCCCGCCCCTGGGTCCGGAACTCAACCTGCCGCAGCTGGACGCGGGCGTCGTGCGCGGCGTCCGCCAGCATGGCCTGAAAGACGCCGGGCAGCACGTGCTGCGAGCAGGAGCAGGTGACCAGATAGCCGCCCGGGCGCACCATCTTCATGGCGCGGAGGTTGATCTCCTTATAGCCCTTGACCGCCTTGTCCACCATCTGCCGGGTCTTGGTGAAGGCCGGGGGATCGAGAATGATGACGTCGTAGCGCTCGCCCCGGCGGCTCTCCTCGCTCAGGAGATCGAAGGCGTTGGCCTCCTTGAAGCGGACGGTCTCCAGCAGCCCGTTCAGCGCGGCGTTCTCCGCCGCGAAGGCGCAGGCGTAGCCCGAGATATCCACGCCGGTGACCTCCGCCGCGCCGTAATGGCCCGCGTGGAGGGCGAAGCTCCCGGTGTGGGTGAAGCAATCCAGCACCTTCTGACCCCGGACAAAGGGCGCGATGGCGGCCCGGTTCTCCTTCTGGTCGAGGAAGAAGCCGGTCTTCTGCCCCTTCTTCACGTCCACGAGGAAGCGGATGCCGTTCTCGGTCATCTCGACCCGGTCCGGCACCTCGCCGTAGAGGACGCCCGTGGTCTCCTCCAGCCCCTCGAGGCGGCGGACGGGGACGTCGTTGCGCTCATAGATGCCGGCGGGATGCAGCTCATCCACCAGCGCGGAGACGATGATGGGCTTGAACCGCTCCATGCCGAGCGAGAGGCACTGCACCACCAGCACGTCCCCGAAGCTGTCCACGATCAGCGCGGGGAGCCGGTCGCTCTCGGCGAAGATCAGCCGGCAGGAGCGCAGGTCGGCGAAGCTCCGCCGGTAATCGACGGCCTCCCGGACGCGCCGGCGGATGAAGGCCTCGTCGATCGGCGTCTCACGCAGGGAGAGGATGCGCAGCGTGATCTGGGAGAGGGGGTTGTAGTAGGCCATGGCCAGAAAGCGGTCCTTGGCGGAGTAGACCTGCACGACGTCGCCCGGCTCGGGCTCGCCCTCCACCCGCGCGATATCGGAGCGGAACACCCAGGAGTGGCCGCCCAGCACTCTTTTCTCCCGCCCGGGGACCAGGATAGCGCGTTTCATGGATTCCATCCTTTTTCTCTCATACGGGGCCGGGGCTCAGGCCTCCCCGGCCTGCTCCTTCGCGGAGGCGCGCGCCAGGAGGTCGCGCAGATCCTCTGTCGAGAAGCTGTAGACGGTGTTGCAGAAGTGGCACTGCACCTTGGCGCCCTCGTCCTTGGCGATGAAGTCGGAGAGCTCCTTGCTCCCCAGCGAGATCATGACCCGCTCCATCCGGTCGCGGGAGCAGGTGCAGCGGTAGCACAGGGGCGTGCGGTCGAGCAGGACGGGGTTCATGCCCCGGAACCAGCCCTCGGCCAGCTCCTCCTTCGGCGCGGCGGCCAGCTCCCGGCTGATGTCCGCGAACATGGGGCTGCGCAGCTCCAGCTGGTCGATCACGCCGTCCTCGCAGCCGGGCAGGGGCTGGATCAGCAGGCCGCCGGCCTTCAGCACGTGCTCGCCGCTGGTCAGCACGCCCAGGGCCACCAGGGAGGGCTGCTGCTCGGAAACGGTGAAATACTGGGCGAAGTCCATGGCGATCTCGCCGGAGACCAGCTCGATCTGCCCCACATAGGGGTCCCGCAGGCCCATGTCCTTGACCACGCTCATCCGCCCGTGGTGGCCGACCGCCCCGCCCACGTCGAGCTTGCCGTCGGGGCGGAGGGGGAGCTGCACATGGGGATCAATGCAGGTGACGCGGACGCTGTCGTGGTCGGCCACGGCGGTCAGCGGCCCCAGGGGGCCGTCCCCGCGGATGGTGACGGACACGTTCTCGCCCTGCCCCTTGAGCATGACGCCAATCATCAGCGAGCCCGCCATCAGCCGGCCCATGGCCGCGGCGGCGACGGGGCTCGCGTCGTGGAGATCGGCGGCGCGCTGGGTCAGAAGCGTGGTTTCGCACAGGAGGACGCGCACCTGCCCGTCCATGAGCGTGAGATGGAGCATCTCATCCCCGCTGTGCCTCTCAAACTGCGGATTCATCGTTCTCTTCCTTTCGTCTGACGGCCGCCACATGCCACCGCTCCTCCGTGCTCCGGGGGAAGGTGAGGCGGCTGTTGCCGTAGAAGGCGGGGGTCTCGAAGCCCGCCGCATGGAGAGCCTCGCTCAGCTCGTCCATGGTCCAGCCGCGCTGGCGCTGGCTCTCATCCATGCGGCGGTAGCGCCCGTCCGCCTCCCGGACAAAAATGCAAAGGTTCAGGTCCACGGTGCGCGTCTTGGCGTGCCAGCGGTTGTCCCACATGTAGGTGATGTGGGGCGTGTCCTCGCAGAGGGTGCGGCTGCCGAGGGTGTGCTCCAGCTTGTAGGGCGTGGAGACATCAAAGAAAAGGCCGCCGCCGGGCCGGAGCGCCGCGAAGGCGGAGGCGAAAAAGGCGGCCAGATCCCGCTCGTGGGTCAGGTAGTTGACGCCGTCGCAGGTGGCGAGGATCGCGTCCACGCTGCGGTGCAGCTGGAGCGAGCGCATGTCCTGACGGATAAAAATAGCCCGGCTCCCGGCCGCGCGGGCCTTCTGCGACGCGATGAAGAGCATCTCCTGGCTGATGTCCAGCCCCGTGACCTGGTAGCCCATGGCCTGCAGGGGGATGGTCAGGCCGCCGGTGCCGCAGGCGCACTCGCAGACGCGGGCGCCCGACGGGATGCCCCAGCGGCGCATCATCTCGGCGTAGAAGCCGGCCCAGGCCGGGTAGTCCACGCCGGTCATCAGCTCATCATAGACTTCGGCAAAACTCGTATACATGGCTCAGGCGTCTCCGTCCTCGCCGGCGGGCTGGTCCTCCGCGCCGTCGTCCTCGTCCGGCTCGCGCAGGCCGCGGTTGATCTTCGCGCCCTCAATGCGGCTGTTGATATAGCGGTCGAAGGCCGCGTTGGTGTAGGAGGCGGTCACGAAGCGGCTCAGGGCGAAGCCGATCAGCAGATAGTAGGCGAACGCGGCCAGCAGCGCGATGCTGGGGTTCCACAGAAGGAAGATGACCCCGAAGATCAGCACCGGCACGCAGTGCAGCAGCCGGATCCCCACGCTCATGGGCAGCCGGCCCACGCCCAGGAGGAAGGAGTTGCGCAGCACGCCGCGCAGATTCAGCTTGTAGCCGACGATCATCGGGTGCATGTAGGTGACGGAGATAGCCCAGACGAGGCCGATCAGCACCACCAGCACCTGCGGCACCATCATCAGCGCCTGGTTCGCGGCCAGGGAGGAATAGAAGGTCCAGCCGACGTAGACGATCAGCGGCATCAGGCTCGTGATGAAGGAGATCAGCAGGCTCTGCTTCCAGTTCGCCTTCACCGCGTCCTTGAAGTCCGACCAGAGAAACGCGTGCTCGTCCCGGGCCCAGTTCCGCGTGATATAGCTCATGCCCGCGCTGGCGGGGCCGGTGATCGTGAAGGTGGGCACCAGCAGGAGCAGGGTCATCATCAGGATGCCGCGGAGGTTGTCCGCCGCATGCTCCACGGGGATGACCTGCGCCTGGGCAGCCTCGTCCTCCGCCGCGGGCGCGGCGGTGCCGTCAGCCTCGGCCAGGCGCTGCTGCTCCTGGATGGCGAGGGATCGGATGGAGGTGCCGTCGCCCTGATCCATGATCAGGATCTGGTTCAGACCGGAGGCGATGCCGAGATAGATCACGATCATCGCCGGGATCCAGACCACAATCTGCATCAGGTTCAGCTTCACCAGCGCGGAGAGATGGGTCTTCAGCATATCCCAGAAGAGCTGCCAGCGGGTCTCCGGCAGATCGTCCGGCGTAAAATCTCCCTTGCCAGCCTTTCCGAAGAAATAACGGTTTGTCAGACGCTCAAACATGGTGGCACCCCTTTCAGCCGCGGGAGAAGAGCCCGCGTCACTCCGCCAGTCCCTCCGCCTCCTCGGCGACCTTCATCATGATGGCGCACTCGATGCGCTTTTTGAACAGCTCGCAGCCGGCCGGATAGACGCCGCGGATATCCCCGGAGGCGTGGTAGGCGTTGGCCGCGCAGCCACCGGAGCACCACAGGCGCGCCCAGCAGTCGGCGCACTCCTCGCGGGCGTAGGCGTTGCAGCCGCGGAAGCGCTCGCGCAGCTCGGTGTTCGTCACGCCCTGCCAGATATCGCCGAGCTTCCACTTCTCCTCGCCGACGAACTGGTGGCATGGGTACAGGTCGCCCCAGGGGGTGACCGCCATGTACTCCGTGCCCGAGCCGCAGCCCGAGATCCGCTTATAGATGCACGGCCCGCCGGTCAGGTCGATCATATAGTGGTAGAAGGTGATGGGCCTGCCCTCCCGCTCCCGGCGCAGCATGTCGAAGGCGAGGGTCTCATATTCCTTTTTGACGGTCTCGATATCCTCGTCCGTCAGGGCGGCGGGGTCGCCCGGCGCGCAGACCACCGGCTCCATCGACAGCTCCGTGAAGCCCAGATCCGCCATGTGAAAGAGATCCTTGGTGAAATCCGGGTTGCGGTGGGTGAAGGTGCCGCGCATATAGTAGCCCTTGCCGCCGCGGGCCTGCACCAGCTTCTGGAACTTCGGCACGATCCGGTCGTAGCTTCCGTTGCCCGCGTAATCCACGCGCAGCGCGTCGTGGATCTCCTTCCGCCCGTCCAGGGAGAGCACCACGTTGCTCATCTCGCGGTTGCAGAAGTCGATGACGTCGTCGTCGATCAGCAGGCCGTTGGTGGTCAGCGTAAAGCGGAAGTTCTTGCCCTTCTCTTTCTCGATGGCGCGGGCGTAGCGCACCAGCTCCTTGACGACGTCCCAGTTCATCAGCGGCTCGCCGCCGAAGAAGTCCACCTCCAGATTCCGCCGCGTCCCGGAGTGCTCGACCAGGAAATCCAGCGCGCGCTTGCCGGTCTCGAAGGACATGAGGGCCCGCTCGCCGTGGTATTTCCCCTGGCTGGCGAAGCAGTAGGAGCAGTTGAGGTTGCAGGTGTGGGCCACGTGCAGACACAGCGCCTTGACGATATCGCCGGACTTGGCCTTGAGATAGCCCGCCAGCGGGGCGAAGGTGTCCGGGGCGAAGAGCTGCCCGCTCTCCTTGAGCGCGGTCACGTCCGCGACACACTCGCGCAGCTCCGCCTCGTTGACGTCGGGCCGCCCGGCGTACCGGGCGAGGAGCGTCGAGACGATCTCGTCCTCGGTGTGATCCGGGTAGAGGCCGATCACGTCCGCCGCGACCTCATCCACGCTGTGGATGGATCCGGAGCAGGAGTCGACCACGATATGATAGCCGCCAAGCTCAAACTGATGGATCATGCGTTCTCGTCTATCCTCCCACAAAGGAAAACTGCCAGCCAAGACGGCGGCAGTTCCTTCTTAGACAGCGAATTACTTGTCGCTGTTTTCGCACTTCTGGTTTGCCACGCCGCAGCTGGTCTTGCAGGCGGACTGGCAAGAGGTCTGGCACTCGCCGCAGCCGCCCTTCTCGGCGGAGGCGCACAGATCACGGGTCTTCAGCGTTTTGATGCGGGTCATTTGACACATCTCCTGTTCCGGACAGATTGCAGCCGCAAAAGCTGCTGGGTGAAATTATAGCATAGCCGGCATGGTTCGTCAAGGTCGGCGCTGCGCAAATTCGGGGAGCCGCCGCACCTGGGTCAGACCGTCGGGTTGGCCAGCTGGTAGGGCGTGATTTGGTAGACGGCGTAGTTCAGCCAGTTCGAGAAGAGCAGAAAGGCGTGGGCCTTCCACTGGAAGACCGGGCCGCGGGCCGGCTCGTCGTCGTGGTAGTAGTGGGCAGGCATGGCGGGAGAGATGCCTTTCCCCAGATCCCGGGTGTACTCCCCGTCCAGGGTGAAGCGGCTGTACTCCGGGTGCCCGGTGACGAAAACGCGGTTGTGGCGCTTGTCCTGGATCAGATAGACGCCCGCGTCCTCGGACTCGGCCAGGATCGTCAGCTCCGGGCGGGCGAGGACGTCCTCCCGCGCCACCCCGGTATAGCGGGAGTGGGGCGCGAAGAATCGGTCGTTGAACCCGCGGGTGAGGGGCTCGTCCACGTAGAGCGTCGTATGGCGGTAGATGCCGGAGAGCTTTCGGGGCAGCAGGTGCTTCTCGATCCCGTAGTGGTAGAAGAGCCCAGCCTGGGCGGCCCAGCAGATATAGACCGTGGAGGTCACGTTGGTGTCCGCCCAGCGGAGGATGCTGGTCAGCTCGTCCCAGTAGTCCACCTGCTCGAAGGGCAGCGTCTCCACCGGCGCGCCGGTGATGATCAGGCCGTCGAAGGAGAGGGCCTCCACGTCGGAGAAGGAGCGGTAGAAGCGGCTCAGGTACTCCTCCGGCGTGTGCTTGGACTGATGGGAGTCCATCCGCAGAAAGGTGATGCGCACCTGCAGGGGCGTGTTGGAGAGCAGCCGCAGCAGCTGCAGCTCCGTGTCCTCCTTGTTGGGCATCAGGTTCAGAATCGCGATGTGGAGCTCGCGGATGTCCTGCGTGGAGGCGCGCTTCTCCGGCATGACGAAAATGTTTTCGTTCTCGAGCCGTCTGAAGACCGGCATCTCCTCGTTGATTCGGATGGGCACAGGAAGACCTCCTCAGGCAGAGCCGCGCCGATGGCGGGATTTACTGGAGCATGGCCGCGCCGATGATGCCCGCGTCGGGGCCGAGCTTGGCCAGCTCGATGCGCGCGTAGGGCAGGGTCTTGTAGAGGATGTACTTCGGCACCTCCGCCCGCACCGCATCCAGCAGGAAGGAGCCCGCCTTGCTGACGCCGCCGCCGAGGACGATGACCTCCGGGTCGAAGAACTGGATGATGGAGGCGATGGCCTGGGCGAGGTAGGAGATGTAGCGGCGGAAGACCTTGGTGGCGATGGGGTCGGACTCCCGCGCCGCGTCGAAGACCATCTTGGCGTTGATCTTCTCCGGCTTGCCGTCGCAGAGGGTGTTGATCATGCTGTCCGGGTGGCGGGCGATGGCCTCCCGGGCCATGCGGATGATGGCGGTGGCGGAGCAGTAGCGCTCCAGGCAGCCCTTGTTGCCGCAGGTGCAGGGCTCGCCGTCTAGCTCGAGGATCATGTGGCCGATCTCGCTCCCCACGCCGTGGGCGCCGCTCCAGACGCGGCCGTTGATGATGATGCTGCCGCCCACGCCCGTGCCCAGCGTGATGAAAACGCTGGAGGAGGCCCCGGCGCTCACGCCCGCGACGTTCTCCGCCAGGCCTGCCACGGTGGCGTCGTTGTCGATCAGGATGGGCTTGTTGATGTGCTTCTGGAACTCCGTGCGGAAGGGGACGTCGTGCCAGCCCATGTTGGTGCAGAAGGGGATGATGCCCGTGCGGTAGTCCGCGACGCCGGGTACGCCCGCGCCGACGGACTCCAGGTCGTCCAGGGTGTGGCCGGAGCGCTGAAGGGTTTCCAGCGCGCAGGCGGCCATCTGCGCGACCTGCTCCGCGAAGGGGAGATCCGTGCGGGTGACGATGCCGCCCTTCTGCAGGATCCGGCCCTCCTTGTCCACTACGCCGACCTGAATCCCGGTTCCGCCTACGTCAATGCCGATCCGAATCATGAGAGCTCCTCCTTTGTGTTCAGAAAGATCACCTAAACGATAAGACCTGTTGATTTGCACAGAATGGGATATCGATGGCGGCCTGCGCCGCGGGGTCTCAGGACAAGCGGCGCCGCGCTCAGCCGAGGCCGCCGTGGCCGGAGGACAGGATGTTGTTCAGCCGCCGGTCCAGCTCCTGGGCCGCGTTGAAGCCCAGGCGGTGGAGCGAGAGGTTCCGCGCCGAGACCTCGATGATGATCGCGAGGTTCCGGCCGGGCCGCACCGGGATGAGCTGCTTGGGGACCTTGACGCCCAGGATCATGTCGTGCTGCTCCTGCAGCCCCAGGCGGTCGTACTCCTTGCCCTCGATCCACTGCTCCAGATGGATCACCAGATCGATGGACTTGGTGGGTTCCACCGAGCCGATGCCGAAG
Organism: uncultured Clostridia bacterium; assembly: GCA_947165425.1. Lineage (GTDB taxonomy): Bacteria > Bacillota > Clostridia > Christensenellales > Aristaeellaceae > RUG11272. Next base: position 5,054 of record CAMVAJ010000047.1, on the reverse strand, counting down.
ATTGCCCGGACGTCGATCAGGCCGATGCCCCGCACCTCCATCAGGTGGCGGATCATCTCCGGGCAGGTGCCGATCAGCCGGCTGTCGTTGATGCGGCAGATGTCCACCGCGTCGTCCGCCACCAGCTGGTGGCCGCGCTTGATCAGCTCCAGGGCGGTCTCGCTCTTTCCGACGCCGCTCTCGCCCGTGATCAGCACGCCGATGCCGTACACATCCACCAGCACGCCGTGCTGCACCACGTGGGGCGCGAGCTTGCGGTTCAGGTAGGTGACGAGCCGGTAGGAGAAGACCGTGGTTACCTCCTCGGTGAGATAGACCGGGATGTCGCGCGCGCGGGCGGCCTCGAGCAGATCGGCGGGCGGCCGCATGCCGCGGCAGCAGATGACGCAGGGGATCTCATAGGCGAAGTATTGCTCGTACATGGCCGCGCGCTTCCGCTCATCCAGATCCTGCAGATAGGTCATCTCGACCTTGCCGATCACCTGCGGGCGCTCGTAGGCGAAATAGTCGTAGAACCCGGAGAACTGCATGCCCGGACGGTTGAAGTCGGCGGAGTCGATCGAGAGCGTCTCGCGGGTCGTGTTGCTGAGCACCACCAGATTCAGGTCCTGGACAAATTCCGCCGCTTTGATCACAGGCGCTCCTCCTTCCACAGCAGGGAGGCAATCATCCGGGCGACGCCGTCGGACATGTTGTCCCCGCAGACGTGCGCAACGCGCGCCCGGACGTCCGGCCGGCAGTTGGCGACCACGCACCCGAAGCCGACCGCGGTCAGCATGCTCAGATCGTTGAGACTGTCGCCGAAGGCGGCGCAGTCTGCCAGGGAGAAGCCCAGCCGCTCGCCGCAGGCGGCGAGGGCGTTGCCCTTGGTCGCCTCCGGCGGGTTAAACTCCAGGAAGAAGGGCTTGGAGCAGGTGACGCTGGCGTGGCCCGCGAACTGCGCGCTGGCCTCCGCTAGCATGGCCGCCACGCGGGCCGGGTCGTCCATCAGCAGGATCTTGGAGGTGGGATGCGCCCGGATGAAACCCTCCATGTCCGGCGTATAAAAACCTTTGATCATCGAGGAGGCCGCGTAATCCCGGGCGTACTGATTCTCCAGGAGATAGTAGAAATGCGTGCTGTCGTAGGTTTGCGCGTAGCAGCGGTGCGCCCGCGCAAAGGCGACGATCTCCTGCGCGGTGCTGTCCGGGAAGGAGAAGGAGCGGAGAAGCGACAGCTCCGGCGTCCAGACCTCCGCCCCGTTGCAGGCGATGAAGAGGCTGGCGCAGCCGATCTCCTCCACGAAGGGCCTGAGACTGTCGCGCGCGCGGCCGCTGGCAGGGATGATATGGACGCCCTCCGACGCCGCGCGCCGCAGCACCTCCAGCGTATAGGGGGAGATCGTGCGGTCGTCCCGCAGCAGGGTGTCATCCATGTCGAAGGCGATGGCGCGGATGTTCAAATCAGGTTCCCTCCTGGAATAACCATCAGTAATATGAAGTATGATTATACACCGTGCATGAAAATCCTTCGTATTCTCACAGTGAATCCCGAATCAGACCGGCGCGGCCCCGCGGCGGGCGATCACGTCGGCGGCCTCCACCGTGCGGAAGGCGGCGGCGCGGCCCAGCCGGTTCATGACCGCCAGGCCGATGCCGTCCGCCGGCATGACCTCGCTGTAGACGCGGGTCATCCCCTCCGTGTCCAGCTGCCGCAGGACGTCGAAAAGGCGGTTCGCGATGGACTCCGGCTGGGAGAGGGTGCCGAGGCTGTGACACCGGACGCCCGCGAGCGCGGCGGCGTGCTCCTCAAAGCAGAGGACGCAGCTGTTCTCCCCGGCGGCCTCGGCCGCTTCCCAGCAGAGGCGCAGGGCGCGGATCACGTCCGCCTCGCCGCCGCGGACCAGGGTGATCTCGCCCTTGGGGGCGTAGTGGCGGTAGCGCATGCCGGGCGAGCGCGCGACCTCGCCCTCCCGCAGGGGGCGGAGGACGCTCCCCGCCACCTCCACCGGGCCGATCACGGCCTCCAGCATCTCCCGGGTCACGCCGCCGGGGCGCAGGATGCAGGGGCGCTCCTGGGTGATATCGAGGACGGTTGACTCCAGGCCCACCTCGCAGGGCCCGCCGTCGATGATCAGCGGAATCAGCCCGTTCATGTCCTCCAGCACATGGGCGGCGGTCGTCGGGCTCGGCCGCCCGGAGCGGTTGGCGCTGGGCGCGGCGATCGGGAGGCGGCAGGCCTCCAGCATGGCCCGGGCGATCGGATGGGAGGGCATGCGCACCGCCACGGTATCCAGACCGGCGGTGACGGCGTCCGGGACGAGGTCGGTCCGCGGCATGATCAACGTCAGGGGCCCGGGCCAGAAGGCGTCCATCAGCGCCGTCGCCAGCGCCGGCAGCCGGACCAGCGGGTCCAGCTGATCCCGGTGGGCGATATGGACGATCAGGGGATTGTCGTTGGGCCGGCCCTTCGCCGCGAAAATCCGGCCCACCGCCTCGGCGTCCAGGGCGTTTGCCCCTAAACCGTAGACCGTCTCGGTGGGAAAGGCCACCAGCTCGCCGGCGCGGTAGAGCGCCGCAGCCTTAGCGTAGATCTCCGGGGAGGGGAGGCGCAGAAGAGTCTCCAAAGCAGTGCCTTCTTTCAGGATTCCGCCGCCAGGGCCTGCCAGCGGGCCTCCTCGTCCGCCAGCCGGAGCGCCTCGACGATCTCGTCCAGATCGCCGTCCATGATCTCCTGGATGCGGAAGAGCGTCAGCCCGATGCGGTGGTCGGTCACGCGGCTCTCGTGGAAATTATAGGTGCGGATGCGCTCGCTCCGGTCGCCGGAGCCGACCTGGGCGCGGCGGTTCTCCGCCTGGGCGTCGGCCGCCTGCTGGCGCTGGGCCTGCAGGAGCCTGGCACGCAGGACGCGCATGGCCTGCTCGCGGTTGCGCAGCTGGCTCTTCTCGTCCTGGCAGGTGACGACCATGCCGGTGGGCAGGTGGGTGATCCGGACCGCGGAATCCGTCCGGTTGACGTACTGCCCGCCGGCCCCGGAGGCGCGGTAGGTGTCGATGCGCAGGTCCCCCGGCGCGATCTCCAGCTCGACCGGCTCCGCCTCCGGCAGGACCGCGACGGTGCAGGTGGAGGTCTGCTTGCGGCCGGAGCTCTCCGTCACCGGGACGCGCTGCACACGGTGGACGCCGCTCTCGAAGCGGAAGCCCGCCCAAACGCCCTGGCCCGTGACGGAGCAGACAATCTCCTTATAGCCGCCCAGCTCGGTGGGGGAGGCGGAGATGGGGGAGAGCTTCCAGCCGTGGCGCGCGGCGTAGTGATCGTACATGCGGTAGAGATCGGCGGAGAAGAGGGCGGATTCCTCGCCGCCCGCGCCCGCGCGGATTTCCAAAATGACGTTCCGGTTGGCCGACGGGTCCGGCGGCAGCAGCAGATGGCGCAGGTGCTGCTCCCGGGCGGGCAGCTCCGCGGACAGGCGCTGAAGCTCCTGCTTCGCCAGCTCCGCCATCTCCGGGTCGGAGAGCATCTCCTCGGCCTCCCGGCGGGCGTCCTGCGCCCGGCGGTAGTCCTGCCAGGCGCTGACCCGCTCCTCCAGCTCGGCCAGCTCCCGGACGACCGCCTGATAGCGGGCCGGGTCGCCGGTGACGCCGGGCTGATTCAGCTCCTCCTGCAGCTCGCGGTAGCGGTCGAGGATTCGCTCGTATTGTCTGTGCATGGTGACTCCTGTCTGAATGCGGCCGGCAGGCGCGCCTCCACGGCGCGGTCCAGCCCCGCCTCGTCCTGGTAGATCCGGATCGCCTCAAAGCCAGCGGCGGTCAGCAGGCCGGAGACAGCCTCCGCCTGCCCGCAGCCGATCTCCAGCAGGAGCATTCCGCCCGGCAGGAGCGCCCACGGCGCGTCCGCGGCGATGCGCCGGTAAAAGACCAGCCCGTCCGCGCCGCCGTCCAGCGCGAGGCGCGGCTCATGGTCACGCACGGAGATATCCAGCGTGTCGATATCCGCCGTCGGGATATAGGGCGGGTTGCTGACGATGACGTCGAACTCGCCGAGCTGGCGCGAGGGCTTTTCCCTTGCGTCGACGCGCACCACGCTCACCTGCGCCGCAAGGCCGTTGCGGCGGATGTTCTGGCGGCAGATCTTCACCGCGTCCTCGTCGTATTCGCCCAGCAGCACCCGTGCGCCCGGCACATGCTTTGCCACGGCAAGGCCGATGCAGCCGCTGCCCGCGCAGAGGTCCAGCACCCGCGGCTCGTCGTAGTTCTGCGCCGCCTCGATGGCACGCGCCGTCAGCACCTCGGTGTCCGGCCGCGGGATCAGCACCGCCTTGGAGATGTCCAGCGGCAGGCCGTAGAACTCCCACTCGCCGATCAGGTACGCCACCGGCTCGCCGGCAAGGTGCCGCGCCGCCAGGTCCTCCGCCGCGCTCTCGATCTCAGGCGGGACGTAGAGCCGGCTGTCGCGTATAAGCTCCTCGCCGGTCTTGCCGGAGGCGGAGCAGATCAGCTCCCGTGCCGCGCGGGTCGGATCGAACACGCCCGCGTTCCGGAAGCGCTGGCGCATATCGAGATATAAATTGTTATATGTTGTTGCCATCTCTCTACCACGCGTCCTTGCCCTTTTCCGCCGGGATCACCAGCTCGATCGCCTTGATGGCGACCTCAAGCATGGAGTCGTCCGGCTCGTTGGTCGTAAAGTTCTGGAGCCACAGGCCGGGCCGCGACAGGAAGCGCGTCACCGGCGTGTCGTGCCCGCCGACGTAGCGGTTGAACTCGTACGCCACGCCGACGATGGGGATGAGCAGCAGCAGGTGCATGCCGAAGCGCACCCACAGGTTGCGCCACTCGACGAAGCTGAACACAACGCTGGAAATGAAGACGGAGATGATGATGACCACGAACAAAAAACTGGTGCCGCAGCGGGGGTGAAAGCGCTTTTGGATGCGACAGTTCTCCACCGTCAGCGGCAAACCCGCCTCGTAGCAGAAGATGGTCTTGTGCTCCGCGCCGTGATACTGGAACACGCGCTGGATGTCCTTCTGCTGCGACACCAGCAGCATATACGCGAAAAAGATCAGCAGCTTGA
>CAMVAJ010000046.1 GCA_947165425.1 uncultured Clostridia bacterium | reverse complement strand
GTGCCGAAAGTACTTGGCTGGTGACGGCCCGGGAGGATAGGACGCTGCCGGATTCTATATTCCTCAGTAGCTCAATGGCAGAGCATTCGGCTGTTAACCGAAGGGTTGTAGGTTCGAGCCCTACCTGGGGAGCTTCCCGAAACCCCTTGAAAACACTAAGCTTTCAAGGGGTTTTACCTTATCTATCTGCAAGGGTATCGCTTCTCGTTTCGGATCTGTCGGATGGCGGGCTGTGGCGAATCATCTCTTACGGAATTGTGAATCTTGTCCCGTGATATCTTGCAAATAGATTACATTTCTGTTAAAATAGATTCGTTTCAATCTGCCTCGGATGAGGAAATGGACCTGAGAGGAAGGAACAGACATGCGTCGAAAGACATTGGCGATAATGGCCGCGGTGCTCTGCCTGATGGCTGCCGGGCGCGCGCGGGCGGCAGGCGGCATCATGCCCGGCGACTGGAGCGAGGAGGTGCGCCAGGCGCAGACCCAGCTGGCGGCCCTCGGCTACTACGACGGGGAGATCAGCGGCCACTACGGCGAGAACACCGCCGCGGCGATGGCGGCTTTCCGGAGCGATTTTGACCTGGGCGAGGGGGAGGGCTGCGACGAGGCCTCCCTGGCGGTGCTGCTCGGCGCCAAATACCGGCCCATCCGCGTCGGCACCAGCGGCCCGGACGTCAAGCGGCTGCAGACACGGCTCGCCTGGCTGGGCTACTATGGCGGCAAGGTCTCGGGCAATTACCTCTCCGCCACGGCCAACGCCGTGAAGGAGTTCCAGACCAAGACCGGCCTCTCCGCCACCGGCAGCGCGGATATTGAGACCCAGGAGAAGATCTTCGACCCGGACGCCCCCGCCAAGGTGGACAAGGCCTCCGCCACCCCGGCCCCCGCCGTGGAGGAGGAGGTGCTCGAGGTGCCCGACGGGGAGGGCGATGTGGATGACACGGTGCCCTTCAAGAAGAAGCTGGCCTATGAGAGCAAGGGCGCGCAGGTCAAGCTCCTGCAGCAGCGCCTCACCGACCTGGGCTACTACGACGGTCCGATCTCCGGCAACTATCTGGGCAACACGCGCAACGCCGTGAAGGCCTTCCAGAAGCAGAACGCCATCGACGTCACCGGCAAGGTGGACAAGGAGACCTGGAACGCGATCTTCAACAACCCCTACATCGTGATGCCCGGCGCGACCCCCAAGCCCCAGGCGACGCCGGTGCCCCCGTCCTTCCACCTGGTGGTGGACGTGACCAACCAGATCGTGACGGTCTACGCCCGGGACGAGGAGGGCGAGTACACCGTGCCCGTCAAGGAGATGATGTGCTCCTCCGGCACGCGGGAGAACCCCTCCGATATTGGCGACTGGACCCTCTCCGGCTACAAGGTGACCTGGTGCTTCTTCCCCAAGTGGGGGGACTATGCCCGCTACTGGACGCGGATCAACAACGGGATCGCCTTCCACTCGGTGATCTATAACACGGTCAGCGAGCGCGACCTGTCCGTGAAGAGCTACAAGCGCCTGGGCAACCGCGCCTCCCACGGCTGCGTGCGGCTGCAGGTGGCGGACGCGAAATGGATCTACGACTATGTGGAGGCCGGCACGGTGGTGACCATCACCCAGGCGCTGCCCGCCGACCCGGAGCTGAAGGCCAGCCAGATCAAGCCCGAGCTCAACTACAAGACCATGCTGCCTGTGGCGACGCCCCGGCCCACCCAGGCCCCGGTCTATGTCTCCGGCGCGAAGCCGCCGCTGCCCCTGCGGGAACTGAAGAAGAACGACAGCGGGGCGGACGTCTACTGGCTGCAGGAGAAGCTCCACGAGCTGGGCTACTACGGCGGCAAGATCTCCGGCACCTACCTGGACGGCACCGCCGCGGCGGTCAAGGCCTTCCAGGCCTCCGCCGGCCTCGGCCAGAGCGGTACGGCGACCGTCAAGACCCTCGAGGCGCTCTACGCGCGGGAGCTTGCCCCGGTGGCGACTCCGGCGCCCACCCCCACCGCCACGCCCTTCGCCACCCTCCCGCCCATTGAGGAGACGCCGGGCCGCTCGGTGGAGGAGCTGATGCAGATGGAGGATGAGGCCGGGGAAGCGCTCTCCGCCGCGGAGCCTGAGCTGCCCGCGGAGCCCGGCGCGCCCGGGACCCCCGCGCCCGCCGCGACGCCCCGGCCGACAACCTCGGTCCGGATCCGGAAGTGACGCCCTGCGGGCGCGGGGAGGCAGAGCCATGAAAACAGCGCTGATCATGGAGGGCGGCGCGATGCGCGGCATGTTCACCTGCGGCGTGATCGACGTGCTGATGGAGGAGGGAATCTCCTTCGACGGCGCCGCCGGCATCTCCGCGGGGGCCACCTTCGGCTGCAATTTCAAATCCCGGCAGATCGGACGCCCGATCCGCTACAACAAGCGCTATGGCCGCGACCCGCGCTACTGCAGCCTGCGCTCCCTGCTGACCACCGGCGACCTCTACGGGGCGGACTTCTGCTACCGGGTGCTGCCGGACGAGCTGGATGTCTTCGACCGGAGGGCCTTCGCGGAGAATCCGCTGGCCTTCTATATCGGCGCGACGGACGTGGAGACGGGCCGGGCGGTGTATCATCTGTGCACGGATGGCGGCGAGCGGGATCTCGCCTGGATGCGGGCCTCGGCCTCGATGCCGATGGTCTCCCGCCCCGTGACTGTGGACGGCCATACGATGCTGGACGGAGGCATCGCGGACGCGGTGCCCTTCCGCTTTATGGAGGACCAGGGCTACCGCCGGAACGTGATCGTCCTGACCCAGCCTAAGGGATACCGGAAGGCGAAGGCCTCCGCGCTGCCCCTGGCGCGGTGGCTGCTGCGGAAAACCCCCGCCGTGGCGAACGCCATGGCGGTGCGCCACGAGATGTACAACCAACAGATGGATGAGATCGACGGGCGCGAGGCGGAGGGGGTCTCCCTCGTGCTGCGCCCGCCGGAGCCCCTGGGCATCCGCCGCACCGAGAAAAACCCGGCGGAGCTGGAGCGGGTCTATCAGCTGGGCCGCGCGGAGGCGGGCCGCCGTCTGAGGGCAATCCGGGCGTTCCTCGGAATGTAAGGCTGCGCCAACCGGCTCAGGGCAGTTTTGACTGAACAATCATCAATAGTACGAAGTACTATTTAATTCCTTGAATGAAAATGCTTCGCATTTTCAAAATTAAAAAGGAGGCCTGCGCCATGCGGGAGATCCTGGTTCTGGACGCCCAGGGCGGCGGCATCGGACGCCAGCTGGTCGAACAGCTGAAGCGGGAGCTACCCGCGATGCACGTCGCCGTGGTGGGCACCAACGCCGCGGCCACCGCCGCCATGCTCAAGGGCGGCGCCGACCGCGGGGCCACGGGCGAGAACGCCCTCTGCGTCTGCGCCGCCCGGGCGGAGCTGATCCTCGCGCCCATCGGCATGCTGCTGGCGGACGGGATGATGGGCGAGGTGACCTCCGCCATGGCGGTGGCGATCGGGCGCTCTCCCGCCCGGAAAATCCTGATCCCTTCCCCCCGCTGCGGCGTGCAGGTGGCGGGCGGCGGGGCGCTGTCCACCTCCGCCGCCATCGCCGCGGCGGTGCGTCTCGCGGTGGAGGCCGCTGGGATCAGTTAAGCTTCGGAGGCTGTTATGTTTACGCGAATCCTCGCTGTGGTGCTCGTCACCATCCTGATGCTGACCGTCGGCTTCGGCGCGATCGGCGCTTTTGCGATGCGCCAGGAGCGCACCAACGCCCGCCTGGAGGCGCTGACCGGCCAGGCCCGGGAGATTGCGTGGCTGGCCGCCCGGGACAGCACCAGCCCCTTCTCCTTCTTCTCCGCCGGAACCGGCACGCCGGGCAGCTACCTGGAGCACAAGGCCCGCGAGGTCTACGACGCCTACGGGGCGTATATCATGGTGGTGGACCGCTACGGCCGGGTGATGGACAACCTCTCCACCGCCCTGCGGGAGGACCCGGACTTCGCCACCTCCCTCAACCGCGACGAGCTGGGGAACGAGCTCTCCCGGGTTGTCCAGGGCGAGGAGGTCATTCTCCGCACCCAGCTGCAGGGGGCCTCCATTTTCACGGTGGGCGTGCCCTATGTCCGCAGCGAGCAGGTGCAGGGCGCGGTGCTGATCCGCACCCCGGCCCAGCAGGTGGAGGGGAGCGTGTGGGAGTTCATTCTCCCCGTGGCCGGGATCGCCCTGGGGGTGTTCCTGATCGCGACGTGCATCCTCTCGCTGTATCTGCGCCGGGTGATGAAGCCCCTGCGCACCCTCACGGAGGCCGCGGACGCCATGGCGGGCGGCGATTTCTCCGTCCGGGTGCAGCCGGACAATGCCTCCCCCGAGGTGGGCGCCCTCGCCTCGGCCTTCAACACCATGTCGGAGAAGCTGGCGGACATCGAGCGCGGCCGCCGGGAGTTCGTCGCCAACGTCTCCCACGAGCTGCGCAGCCCCCTGACCTCCATCAACGGCTTTGTACAGGGGATGGAGGACGGCACGATCCCGCCGGAGGACCACGGCAAGTATCTGCACATCGTGGCGGAGGAGGGTCAGCGGCTCTCCAAGCTGGTGGGCGAGCTGCTCTCCCTGTCCCGGCTGGAGCGGGAGGACGCGGCCCTGGAGCGGACCCAGTTCGACCTGTGCGAGCTGATGCGCCGCGCGGTCATCCGCCGGGTCAACGATCTGGAGGCCAAGCGCATCGAGCCCACCTTCGACTTCGACCCCGATCCCTGCCCGGTCAACGCCGACCGCGACCGGATCGAGGAGGTGGTGATCAACCTGATGGACAACGCGATCAAGTTCACCCCCGAGGGCGGGCGCATCGCGCTGCGCGTCCGGCAGGAGAAGAAAAAGGTGATCGCCGAGGTGCAGGACAACGGCATCGGCATCCGGGAGGAGGATCTGCCGCGGCTCTTCGACCGCTTCTTCACCGCGGACCGGGCGCACACCAGCGGCAAGGGCACCGGCCTGGGCCTCTCCATCTGCCAGCGCGTGATGGAGATGCACGGCGAGCGCATCTGGGTCTCCCACACCAGCGAGGGGGAGGGCACGACCTTCAGCTTCTCGCTGCCGGCGGCGTGAGGCCTTGTCCGACTTTGACATGAAAACCGAGGCGATCCCATGCTGCTGACCAACCTAATCGCCTTCGACGGGTCGCGCTTCTGCAGCGGGCTCCGCGTCCGGCTGGCGGAGGGCCGCGTGGCGGAGACGGGCGAAGCGCTCTCGCCCCTGCCGGGGGAGCGAACCGAGGACCTGGGGGGAGACTGGCTCCTCCCGGGTTTTGTCGACGTCCACATCCACGCCTTCCAGGGGCATGACACCATGCGGGGCGAGGCGGATGTCCGGGCGATGAGCCGCGGCCTGCGGGCGCAGGGCGTCGCCGCCTTCTGCCCGACCACGATGAGCGCGCCCCCGGAGGAGACCGCCGCGGCGCTGGAGGGCGTCCGCCGGGTGATGAACTGTCCCGAGCCGGAGGGCGCGCGGGTGCTCGGTGCGCACATGGAGGCGCCCTTCCTCAGCGAGGCCCACGCAGGCGCGCAGCGCGCCGCCTGCTTCCGCGATCCATCCTGGGACGCCTTCTTAGCCCTGTGCGGCGGGCGCCCGGAGACGGTCCGGCTGATCACCCTCGCCCCGGAGCGGCCGGGCAGCGAGGCCTTCGCCCGCCGGGCCGTCCGCGCCGGGATCCACGTCTCCATCGGCCACTCCGGCGCGGACGCGGAGACCGTCCACGCGGCGGCGGACTGGGGCGCGGACCATGTGACCCACCTCTTCAACGCCCAGACGCCCCTGCGGCACCGCGCGCCCGGCATCCCCGGCGCGGCGCTGACGGACGACCGCCTCTGGTGCGAGCTGATCTGCGACGGCATCCACCTCCACCCGGACACGGTCCGCCTCGCGGTTCGCGCCAAGGCGGATCCCGCCGCCCCGGGCGGCGGCCGGGCGCTGGCGGTCACCGACGCCATGGAGGCCGCCGGCCTGTCGGACGGGGTCTACGCCCTGGGCGGGCAGCGGGTCACGGTTGCCGGCGGGGCCGCGCGGCTGGACGACGGGACGCTGGCGGGCTCGGTGCTCACCATGTCGGGGGCGCTGCGCGGCCTGCTCCGCTTCGGGATCGAGCCCGAGACGGCCTGCGCCATGTGCACCTCCGTCCCCGCCGCCTCGGTCGGCGAGACGCGGCTCGGGCGTATCGAGCCGGGCAGCCCGGCCATCCTCACGCGCTGGGACCGGGGCTGGGAGCGCATGCGCCCGGTGATCGGGTGAAGGTCCCCCGGACCGGCCTGTGCCGGCGTACCGCCAAAAAACAGCCGCCGCGCTTGATGGACGGGGGACGGATGTGGTAGAATACGTCTGTTTGCGAGACACAACAGGAAAGCGAGGGCGCGGCATGCACCACCTGACATCCCAGCTCATCCTCTACTCCGACATGGCGGGGGACAGCATCCTCTTCCGCCTGGCGGACATCTGCCGGGACTTCGAGGCCGGGGCGGACGCGGCGGCGCTCACCCACCGGGTCTACCGGGAGGTGAAGGCCCTGCTGGATCTGTCCACGACCTATGGCTTCGACGAGAACCTGTGGCAGTGCTATCTCACCTTCGAGATGGTGACCCGGCTGAACTCCTTCAGCCTGACCTGCGAGCAGCGCGGGGCGCTGGATGGGACGATCAATCAGATCGCCTGCCACGACTTCGCGGTGTTCCAGCGGCTTTTTGACTACGATTTCTCGGCGCTGGAGCAGGGCCTGGGCCTGGACTGCTTCACCCTCCTGACCCACTACCGGGCCATCGAGAAGGACGCGGTGATGTACAACCGCCGGGTCTCGGAGCGGGTGCGGACCCTGGCCCGGGACATCGCGGCGGCGCGGTCGCCGGAGGCGGTCTTCGAGCTGGTGACGGCCCACTTCCGGGCCCACGGCACGGGCCTGTTCGGCATGAACCACGCCTTCCGGGTCCAGGGCACGCCGGAGGAGCTCACCTTCCTGCCGATCAACAACCTGGACACGGTGACGCTGGACGACCTGGTGGGGTACGAGCTGCAGAAGAAGCAGCTCCGCGACAACATCGGGGCCTTCGTGGGCGGGCTGCCCTTCAACAACACGCTCCTCTACGGCGACGCCGGCACGGGCAAGTCCACCTCGGTCAAGGCGATCCTCAACGAGTACGCCGACCGGGGCCTGCGGGTGATCGAGCTGTACAAGCACCAGTTCCACCTGCTCTCCGCCGTGATCGCGCGGGTGAAGGCCCGGCGCTACCGCTTCGTGATCTTCCTGGACGACCTCTCCTTCGACGAGGGGGAGGTGGAGTACAAGTTCCTCAAGGCGGTGATCGAGGGCGGTCTGGAGACCCGGCCGGACAACGTGATGATCCTGGCGACCTCCAACCGCCGCCACCTGATCCGGGAGACCTGGCGCGACCGGTCGGACATGGAGCATGACGAGGACATCCATCGCTCCGACACCGTGGAGGAGAAGCTCTCGCTCTCGGCCCGCTTCGGCTGCGCGATCCGCTACGGCGCGCCGGACAAGCGGCTCTTCAACGAGATCGTGCTGGAGCTGTCGCGGCGCGCGGGCGGCGAAAAGCTGGACGAGGAGGCGCTGCTGGCGGAGGCCAACCGCTGGGAGCTGCGCCACGGGGGCCTCTCCGGGCGGACGGCCCAGCAGTTCGTCAACGACATGGCAGCGCGCCTTCAGCTGCGGGGCTGAGCGAATCTTTTTCCAAAGACGGCGGAAACGCCGTTTTTTTCGGTCCGGCCGCCGCGGCTGCCCTTGCGCAAAGGCCGGGCATTTGCTACAATAGGTCTCGGTCACAGCCGCCCGCACCGCGGCTGTCCGCGACAGGGAAACGGAGGGGAAGCGCATGCGAAAACTGCGAAGGCTGTGCTGCGCGGCGGCGATCCTGATGCTGCTGACGGCGGCGCAGGCGGATATTTTTGTGGACCAGGCGCCGCCGGCGGACTGGTCCAGCTGGGATGTCCTCAAGCTGACTACCTTCCCCATGGCGCAGAACGATTCCACGCTCCTGGAGGTGGGCGGGCTGTCGATGCTCATCGATGGCGGCTTCAAGGGCTACTCGAAGGACATGACCCGGGCGCTGAAGGAGCTGGGCTACGACGGCCGGGTGGACATCCTCTACAACACCCACCCCCACGACGACCATATCGGGGCCGTGACCCAGATGATCCGCGAGGGCTTCCGGGCCAGCGCCTTTATCTCCACCTTCCCCAAGGACGACCCGGAGCCGGGCCAGGTGCTGGCGGTGGAGCAGCTGGACGCGGCCGATATCCCCTACACGCAGCTGCAGAACGGCCAGGCCATGGACTTCGGCGGGGCGCACATCGTCTTCTACTATTTCCCCGGCGGCAGGGACCCCAACGCCCTGTCCTCCATCGCGCTGATCACCTTCAAGGACGCCTCCGTGCTGATGACCGGCGACGCCTCCACCGCGGCGCAGGCCTACTTCCACGAGGAGCTGGGCGGGGCGCTGAAGGCGGACATCATGAAGTTTCCCCACCACGCCTACACCGTCGCCCAGAAGGGCTTCCTCGACGACGTATCGCCCGGCTTTGTCTTCGTGACCAGCCGCTTCAACTCGACCAAGAAGGTCAACGAGCAGCTCCGGCTGCGGAAGATCCCCTTCAAGCACACCTCCATCGGCCCCATCGTGATGGTGACCAACGGGACCGACTGGTATATCACCCAGACCAAGGCGCCCTTCGACTGAGCGCGGCGCCGAGACAGAGATCCACGGACAAGGAGTTTGATTCAAAGATGGATATGCTCACCAGACTCTCGACCCTGACGGCGGAGCTGCTGCAGAAGACCTGGCCCGAGGCCCAGGGCCTCCCGAACGCGGAGGAGCTGCGGGGGCTGATCGCCGTGCCGCCGAACCCGGAGATGGGCGACTACGCCTTCCCCTGCTTCCGCCTGGCGAAGGCGCTGCGCATGGGCCCGCCTGTCATCGCCCAGAAGCTGGCGGCGGCCTGGCCCCACGGGGAGACGGCCCGGGCGGAGGCGCTCAACGGCTACCTGAATTTCTTCCTGAACCGGGGCAACTTCGCGGCGGAGACGCTGCAGGCGGTCCTCGCGGCGGGCGACCGCTACGGCGCGGGGACGGAGGGCGAGGGGAAGACCATCTGCCTGGACTACTCCTCCATCAACATCGCCAAGCGCTTCCACATCGGCCATCTCTCCACCACGATGATCGGCAACAGCCTCCGGCGGATCTACGATTTCCTGGGCTACCGCACCGTGAGCATCAACCACCTGGGGGACTGGGGCACCCAGTTCGGCAAGATGGTCTACGCCTACAAGCGCTGGGGCGACCGGGAGACCGTGGAGAAGGGCGGCGTGGACGAGATGACCCGGCTCTACGTCCGCTTCGGCCAGGAGGCGGAGAAGGATCCCTCCCTGGAGGACGAGGGCCGGCTGTGGTTCAAGAAGATCGAGGACGGCGACCCGGAGGCCCTGGAGATCTTCCACTGGTTCAAGGAAGTGACCCTGGCCGACGCGGCCCGGGTGTACGACCTGCTGGGGGTCAGCTTTGACTCCTACGCCGGGGAGAGCTTCTACCACGACAAGACCGGCGCGGTGGTGGACGAGCTGCGGGAGAAGGGCCTGCTGGTGCAGAGCGAGGGCGCCTGGGTGGTGGACCTGTCGGAGGACAACATGCCCCCCTGCCTGATCCTGAAGAAGGACGGCGCGACGATCTACGCCACCCGGGATTTGGCGGCGGCGAAGTACCGCCAGGACACCTATCATTTCGACAAGTGCCTCTATGTGGTGGCCTACCAGCAGGATCTCCACTTCCGGCAGATTTTCAGGGTGCTGGAGAAGATGGGCTATCCCTGGGCGAAAGACTGTGTGCACGTGTCCTTCGGCATGGTCAGCTTCGGGGGCGAGGCGCTCGCCACCCGCAAGGGCAACGTGGTGCTCCTGGACGACCTGCTGCGCGAGGCGGTGGAGAAGGCGCTGGCCATCATCAACGAGAAGTCGCCCGAGCTGGAGAACAAGGAGGAGGTCGCCCGCCAGGTCGGCATCGGCGCGGTGGTCTATATGGACCTGAGCAACAACCGGATCAAGGATATCGACTTCTCCTGGAGCCGCGCGCTGAACTTCGACGGGGAGACCGGCCCCTACGTGCAGTACACCCACGCCCGCTGCTGCTCGCTCCTGCGCAAGGCGGCGGAGGCGGGGCTCGCGGCCGAGCCGGACTACACCTCCCTCACCGACGACGAGAGCCAGGCGCTGCTGCGGCTGATGGGCCGCTTCCCGGACGTGATCCGCGAGGCCGCCGAGAAGTACGAGCCCTCGATGATCACCCGGGCGGTGACGGACATCGCCCAGGCCTACAACAAATTCTACTACGAGCACCGCATCCTGGACGGCGAGCCGGCGGAGGCCGCCGCCCGCGTGGCCCTCACCGAAGCGGCGCGGAACGTGATCCGCGTGGGCCTCAGCCTCATCGGCATCGAGGCGCCGGAGAGGATGTAAGACCAAGAATTATGCGAAGGGGGGCGGCGGCATGGCGCTGCTGGAAGTGCGGGACATCCGCAAAAAGTTCGGCAAGACCGAGGTGCTCAAGGGCATCTCCTTCGACCTGGAGCAGGGGCAGACCCTCTCCATCATCGGCTCCTCCGGCAGTGGCAAGACGACGCTCCTGCGCTGCCTGAACTTCTTGGAGATCCCCGACGGCGGCACGGTCAGCGTGAACGGAGAGATGCTCTTCAACGCCGAGACCTGGCAGCGGATGAGCGACGCGGAGGTGCGCCGCCGCCGGCTGCACTTCGGCCTGGTGTTCCAGTCCTTTAATCTCTTCCCCCAGTACACCGCGCTGCAGAACGTCACCCTGGCCCTGGAGCTGCACGAGAAGGAGCGCGCCCGGCAGGGCGGCGCGGGGCTGACCGCGGCGCAGATCAGCGAGCGCGGCATGCAGCTCCTCACGGACATCGGCCTGGCGGACCGGGCGCAGAACTATCCCCACCAGCTCTCCGGCGGCCAGTGCCAGCGGGTGGCCATCGCCCGGGCGCTGGCGCTGGAGCCGGACATCCTCTGCTTCGACGAGCCGACCTCGGCCCTCGACCCGGAGCTGACCGGCGAGGTGCTCCGCGTGATCCGCGGTCTGGCGGAGCGGAACACCACGATGATCATCGTCACCCACGAGATGGCCTTCGCCCGCGACGTGTGCGACCAGGTGATCTTCATGGACGAGGGCGTGATCTGCGAACAGGGCGACCCGAAGCAGGTCTTCAACGCCCCCAAAGAGGAGCGGACGAGGCAGTTCCTGGCCCGGTTCCGGGAGGCATAAGGGAAAAAGTCCAAGCGAAAAGACCCCGAACGGGGTCTTTTCGCTTGGACTCGGGGAGACCTGCCCTTTCGTTACTCCTCCGGCAGCTCGATGAAGGCCATGATGTCCACGATCTTCTGGCCCGCGCCGTAGATCAGGGCGGGCTTTTTCTTGCCCTGCTTGCGGCGCAGGAGGGCGGAGGAGGGACCGCCGTCGAGGTTGTAGGCCCACTCGGGCTGGAACTCGCCGAGGAGAAAATCGGTGCAGACCGTGAGGGGCAGGCCGTGGACGGAGGTGACGGTGAGGATCACGTAGCTGTGCTCGTCGAGCTTGGCGATGATCGTGCGGATGGCCTTGCGCAGAGCGAAGGGCCAGTTCTCCCGGTCGAGAATGCTCTCCCCGTCCCGGATCAGCGGGCACTCCACATAGAAGGACCAGGTTTGGGTCGGGCTGTGGGAGAGGACCTCCTCGTTGTCCGCGTCCACGTACAGATGCAGGCCGTCGGCCTCGAGGGTGAGGCCGTAGTAGGGCACGCCCTCCAGGTTGCGGATCACCTCGCCGTCGGTGACGACCAGGCTGCCCAGGGGGGTGTAGTGATAGTCCTTGCTCTCCCCGGGGTAGTTCTCCGGGATCCAGGGGTAGGCGCCGCTGACATAGCCCGAGCCGTTGATGACGATGGCCGCGCTGGGCACCTTCGCCGCCAGCCCCTCGGCGGTGGCCAGGTGCTTGTGGTACTGGGCGGTCTTCTTCACGATCTGCCGCCCCGGCTCCGCCATCCAGATGCGGGTGAGGTAGACCTTGGTGCCGCTGAGCATCCCCGTCTCGATGGAATAGGTCAGGGTGTCGCTGTCGTAGGAGGTCTTGTCCTCGAGCTTCTCGTAGACGTAGGGCGGCTCCTCGTCGCCGAGGGCGGGCAGGGCCGGCAGCAGGAGCAGCAGGGCCAGCAGGATGGAGAGGGCTTTTTTCATGGGGGCTTTCACCTTCTGATTTCCTCGATCAGCTCCAGGACGCGCCGGGTGCCGTCGGCGGGGGGCGCTTTCCGCACCGCCTCCCGCAGCTCGTCGCGGGCGGCCCAGGTCTCCCGGAGGGCGGCGTTCAGGGTCTCGGCGTTCATGTTCTCCTGCAGCAGCACGCGGCAGAGGCCGCGGCCGGCGAGGCTCTGGGCGTTGAGAATCTGGTCGCCGCGGCTCGCGCCCTTGGGGTAGGGGACGAGGAGCAGCGGCTTGCACAGGGCCTGCAGCTCCATCAGCGCGTTGGAGCCGGCGCGGGAGAGCACCAGGTCGGCGCAGGCCAGGGCGTCCGGAAGCTCCGCGTCCAGGAACTCGACCTGGGCATAGCCCGGCGTGCCCTCCAGGGCGGCGTCCAGGTTGCCCTTGCCGCACAGGTGGGCCACGTCGAAGTCTGGCAGGAGCGCGGGCAGCGCCTCCCGCAGCGTCTTGTTGACGGACTGGGCGCCGGAGGAGCCGCCCATCATCAGCAGCACGGGCTTCTCCCCTTTGAAGCCGAAGAGGGCGAGCCCCTTCTCCCGCGAGCCGGAGAAGAGGTCGGGCCGCAGGGGCGTGCCCACGCACTCGGCCTTGGGCCCCAGGGCCTCGGCGCACTCCGGGAAGGTGGTGACCATCCGGGTGGCGAAGGGCTTGCAGAGCTTGTTGGCCAGGCCCGGGGTCAGATCGCTCTCGTGGCAGAGCACCGGGATCCGGTGCACCCACGCGCCGAAGACCACCGGCACGGCGACAAAGCCGCCCTTGGAGAAGACCACGTCCGGCTTGAGCTTGCCCATGAGGTGGGCGGACTGGAAGGCGCCGGCCAGCACGCGGAAGGGATCGATAAAATTCTGCCAGGAGAAATACCGGCGCAGCTTGCCGGTCTTGACCGCGTGGTAGGTGATGCCGGGGATGGACTGGATTTTCGCGGCCTCCATGCCCCCCTGGGTGCCCACATAGTGGATCTCGTAGCCCCGCGCCTGCAGGGTGGGGATCAGGGCCATATGGGGCGTCACATGCCCCAGCGTGCCGCCTCCGGTGAGGACGATGCGGTTGGTTTTCATCGGGTCGAAAGCTCCTTTTGCGGATGGGTTTGCTTGCGAAGAAATTATACCACGCGCGGGCAGGCGTGACAAGCATGAACTCTCTCCGACGCTCCGGGCGCCGGACCTCATCCACCGCTGCGGCGGTCTCCCTTCCCCTAAAGGGGAAGGTAAGGCTTTGAACGATTGCCATGTTGACGGGATTCCATCTGTATGACAGCGCCACCACGCGACGGTTGCTCAATGATATTACGAAGTCAAAGGCACAGGAATCAAAAAACCTTCCCCTTTAGGGGAAGGGGAACCACCGCCCCGGGGCGGGGCGGTGGTGGATGTGGTTTTGCTGCGGCAAGCGGATGACCGCGCGTTACAGCTCAGGCCTTCTTCGCGAAGTTGAAATACCGCTTGGCGTTGTAGTAGCTGATGTCCGCGGCGATCTCCTTGAGGGTGTCCAGATCCTCCGGGAAGAAGCCGCCCTCCACCCACTCGCCGAGGATCCGGCACAGGATGCGGCGGAAGTACTCGTGGCGGGGGTAGGAGAGGAAGGAGCGGCTGTCGGTGAGCATGCCCACGAAGCCGGCCAGGTATCCGAGGTTGCCCAGGGACTTGAGCTGTTCGGACATGCCGTCGAAGTGGTCGTTGAACCACCAGGCGCTGCCGTGCTGGATCTTGCCCACCGCCTCGTCGTTCTGGAAGCAGCCGAGGATGGTGTCGATGGCGGCGTTGTCGTTGGTGTTCAGGGAGTAGAGGATGGTCTTGGGGAGCTTGCCCTGGGCCTCGAGGCAGCCCAGGAAGGCGGCCGTCTCGGTGGAGGGGGCGGTGTTGTCCACGCAGTCGTAGCCCGTGTCGGGGCCAAGCTTGCGGAACATGGTGAGGTTGTTGTCCCGGCGGCAGCCGTAGTGCAGCTGCATGACCCAGCCGCGGTCGTGGTACTCGCCCGCGATGAAGACCATGAAGGCGAACTTGAAGGCGGCCTCCTCCTGGGCGGTGGGCATCTGGCCGGCCAGCCGCGCGGCGAGGATGCGCTCCACCTCCGCCTCCTCGGCGGGGGCGTACATGACATAGTTCAGGCCATGGTCGGAGAGGGAGCAGTTATGGGCGGCGAAGAAGTCGAGGCGCTTCACGATGGCCTTCTTCAGATCCGCGAAGGTTTTGATCTCTACGCCGGAGACGGCGGCGAGCTGGGCCAGATAGTCGGTGAAGGTGGGCTTCTCGATGTTCATGGCCTTGTCGGGACGCCAGGCGGGGAGGACGGTAACAGGGAAGCTCTTGTCCGCGGCCAGCTTCTCGTGCCACTCCAGGCTGTCCACCGGGTCGTCGGTGGTGCAGATGGTGTCCACGTTGCTCATCATGATCAGGCCGCGGCTGGTATAGCCCTCGCTGCGGAGCTTCGCGTTGGCGATCTCCCAGACCAGGGGCGCGGTCTTCTCGTTGAGGATGCCGTCGTAGCCGAAGAAGCGGCGCAGCTCCAGGTGGCTCCAGTGGTAGAGTGGGTTGCCGATGGCCTTGCCCAGGACGGTGGCGTACTTGAGGAACTTCTCATAGTCGGAGGCGTCGCCGGTGATGTACTTCTCCGGCACGCCGGCGGAGCGCATCAGCCGCCACTTGTAGTGGTCGCCGCCCAGCCAGACCTGGGTGATGTTGTCGTAGCGGATGTCCTCGTAGATCTCCCGGGGGGAGAGGTGGCAGTGGTAGTCAATGATGGGGCATTTCTCCGCCGCCTCGTGATAGAGGACGCGGGCGGTCTCAGTGTTCAGCAGGAAATCCTGGTCCATGAATGCGCGCATTGGCTTTTTCTCTCCTTTGATATGGAAGTGGTTGGCTCGATGGGTTTATTATATCGGAAACAGCGCCTGATTGCAACAAGGAGATTTCACGCCGGGGCGTGAAATCTCCTTGTGATGGGGCGGCCGCTCAGGCGGGCAGCTCCTTGCGCAGCGTGGCGCGGACGGCGCCGGGGCCGGCCAGCTCCTCCTTCAGATAGGCCTCGATCCGGGCCGCGAGGGGGGTGGCGGTGAGGTCGCTGCCGAAGACCAGCGCGTTGGAGAGGATGGGCTGCAGCTTGTCGCCGACGGACTCGGGCTTGCCCAGCTCGACGCCCTGGAGATGGGCCTGCAGGTCGGCCAGCAGCGGGTCGCTGGACAGGGGCATGGGCTCGCCCTTGTCGTCCACGCCGAGGAGGTAGCGCAGCCAGCCGGCGATGGCTAGGGGCAGGGCGATCAGGCTGTCCATGGAGCGGCCCTCGGCGAGGTAGCTCTTGATGGTCTCGCCGAAGCGGATGCCCACCTTCTGGGAGGTGTCGGTGGCGATGCGCTGGGGCGCGTCGGGCATGAAGGGGTTGGGGAGCCGCTGCTCCACCACCTCGTCGATGAAGGCCTTGGGGCTCAGAATCTTCGGGTCGGTGACCACGGGCAGGCCCTCCTGGTAGCCCAGACGGCGCACCAGCCGCACGAGGTCGGGGTCCTTCATCTCCTCGCGGATCAGGTCATAGCCCAGCAGGCACCCGTAGACCGCCAGCGCGGTGTGCAGCGGGTTCAGGCAGGTGGTGACCTTCATGCGCTCGGTCTGGTTGACGGTGTCCCGGTCGGTGAAGTAGACGCCGGCCTTCTCCAGGGCGGGCCGTCCGTTCGGGAAGCAGTCCTCCACGACGAGGTACTGGGGCTTCTCGGCGTTGACAAAGGGGGCGACGAAAGTGCCCCGGGGCGTCTGGATGGGGGCCATGTCCTCGATGCCGGACTCGGCCAGCATCTTCTCCACCTCCGGCGCGGGCCGGGGGGTGATCTTGTCGATCATGCTCCAGGGGAAGGAGACCTGCTTCTCGTCGGAGAGCCAGGCCACGAAGTCCTCGGAGACCAGGCCGCCTGCGAGCCAGCCCTTCGCCGCCTCGAGGATGCTGCCCCGGAGCTTCTCGCCGTTGTGGGAGCAGTTGTCCATGCTGACCACGGCGATGGGGGCCTTGCAGGTCTCGTAGCGGTGCAGCAGGAGGGAGGCCACGATGGTCATGGCGTGCCGGGGCGCGGCGGGGCCGTTCTTGAGATCCTCCGCCACCACGGGCAGGAGCTCGCCGCTCATCTGCCGCAGGGCGTAGCCCTTCTCGGTGATGGTGAAGGACACCATCTGCAGGCCGGGGGAGGCGAAGACCTCGCGCAGGCGCGCCCACTCGGCGGCCTCCTTCGGCTGGGCCACCAGCGCCTCGGCGACGGAGGCGATGATCTCCTTGTCCATGGTGGCGTCGGCGTTCAGGGTGACGGACATGGCCAGGTTGTCATAGCCGCCGTAGATCATGCGGATGTTGTCCACGTCGAAGGTGTCCGCGGCGATGATGCCCTCCTTCGCCTCGCCCGCGTCCAGCAGGCGCTGCTGGAGGGCGGCGATGAAGGCGCGGAAGATGTTGCCCGCGCCGAAGTGCACCCAGATGGGGTTCTTCGCGGTGGCCTCGCGCATGGCGGCCACGTCGTAGGCGGGGAGGCGGACGCCGGCTTTCGCCCAGCCGGCGGTATCCCGGAGAGATGCAAGGTTGACTTTCATGCTGGCTTACTCCTTATACTTATCTCAGGGTATCCATGCTTCATCTGCCGGACCAGCCCTTCCACCGCCGCCCCGCGGAGGGCGGCGGTCCCCCTCCCCGGCAAGCCGGGGAGGTTTTCAGATACTGCGCTTTAACCCTGTCTCCCCAGCTTTGCTGGGGGAGATGCCTCCGCAGAGGCAGAGGGGCCGGTCCTTGGCCGTGCAGCAGATTCGTTTGAGATCCGTATTACGCCCTGCGGGCGTCCTTGTCGATGGCCTCCCACAGGCCGTTGATGTAGGCGGCGCCGAGGGCGCGGTCGTACAGGCCGTAGCCCGGGCGGCCCTGCTCGTCCCAGATCATCCGGCCGTGGTCGGGGCGGATGTAGGTGTCGGGGCAGGTCTCGTAGATGGCCTTCACGATCTCATACAGATCCAGGTCGCCGGTGCAGGAGAGGTGGGCCGCCTCGCGGAAGTGGTGGTAGCCCAGATACTTGACGTTGCGCACGTGCATCGCGCCGATGCGGTCCATCTGGCCGAAGTGGCGGATGATGGCGGGGATGTCGTTGTCCGGGTTGGAGCCGAGGGAGCCGGTGCACAGGCACAGGGTGTTGGCGGGGCTGTCGTGCAGCTGCACCATCTTGTCGAAGTCCGCCTGGCTGTGGGTGATGCGGGGCAGGCCGAAGATGGGCCAGGCCGGGTCGTCCGGGTGGCAGGCCATGCGCACGCCCACCTCCTCGCAGACGGGGATCACCGCGTCGAGGAAGTACTTGAAGTTCTTGCGCAGATCGTCGGGGGTCATGCCCTCGTACTGCTTGAGGGTGGTCTCCAGCAGGGCCAGGCGCTCCGGCTCCCAGCCGGGGAGGGTGAAGCCCTTGGAGTCCTCGGCGGTCTTGCGGACGATCTCCAGCGGGCCCATCTCGCCCAGATCCTTCTCGTCGAAGTAGAGGCTGTTGCTGCCGTCCTCGGGGATGACGCGGGCGAGATCCGTGCGCAGCCAGTCGAAAACGGGCATGAAGTTGTAGACGATGACCTTCACGCCGTGCTTGGCGAGCATGCGGATGGTGGAGATGTAGTTGGCGATGTACTCGTCGCGGCGGCCCAGGCCGGTCTTGATGTCCTCGTGGACGTTGACGGACTCGATGACCTCGATCTCCAGGCCGGCGTCGTTGACCTCCTTCTTCAGGGCCACGAACTCCTCCTCCGGCCAGTCCACGCCGGCGGGCTTGTCCAGCAGGCCCATCAGGCCGGTCATGCCGG
>CAMVAJ010000045.1 GCA_947165425.1 uncultured Clostridia bacterium | reverse complement strand
GCGTCTCGTCCACCGTGCGCGTGGTCAGCGCCCAGCGCCCCTTCAGCGGCAGGGCGAGGGTCACCTCCAGGCGCTCCCGCTCCTTGCGCTGCAGGTTCCAGAGCACGCCCTCCCAGCCGCCGTCCGGCCTGCGCATCACGACGGCGTGCTCATCCCGGTGGACGCACGCGCCGCGCAGGCTGTTGAAAAACTCGAAGGCATACATCGTGGGCTTGGGGATGCACTGGTCCGCCACCATGCCGAAGCCGCCGTGGAAGGGCGTCGGCGGCACGCCGCTCTCCTCGAACACGTCGCCGAAGGTCCAGTAGCTGTAGGACGCCGCCACCTCGCCCAATGCCGCCAGCAGCCCCGCGATGTGCGCCGCGTTCTCGGGCGTGTCGTGGATCGGGCAGCGGGGATTGTAGCTGGTGTTGAACTCCGTGATGTGCATCGGAAGGCCCCTGTAGGCCGGGAAGCTGTCGATCACCTCGCGGGTGCCGCGCATCTCCTCCAGCGTCTCGCTGGCCTCGCACATTTCGTGGTAGACATAGCGGCCGCGGTAGTCGGGGGTCTTGGCCATGTAGGCGTGGCGGCTGACGAAGTCCACCGGCAGCTTTTTCGCCTCGCAGAAGGCCAGGAAATCCCGCACCCAGTCGTTGGTCACCGGCCCGCCGCAGACGGCGGGGCCGCCCACCTGCATGCGCGGCAGCACCTCCTTCACCGCTGTGGCGGTGATCTCATACAGCCGCAGATACTTCTCCCGGTCCGCGTTCTCCCAGAAGCCCGCCAGGTTCGGCTCGTTCCAGATCTCGCAGGGCCAGGAGGAGACCTCCTCCTCGCCGTAGCGGTCCCGCAGATGGGCCAGCGTGGCCTTCACAAGCCCGGTCCACTTGCCCTCGTCCTTCGGCGGGACAGTGTGGCCCTTCCAGTAGAAGATCGTCTGCTCGCCGGAGGCCAGCTCCCCCGGCATGAAGCCCAGCTCCAGGAAGGGCCGGATCCCCACCTCGCGGTACATGTCGAACACCCGGTCCAGGTAGGTGAAGCAGTAGCCCTCGTGCAGCACGTTGCCCTCGCGGTCGCGGTGCACCTGGTAGATGGACATGTCGTCGTGGAACAGGCCGTGTCCGCGCAGGTACCTGAAATGGCAGTGCTTTTGGACCAGCGCCAGCTGCCTGCGGTACTCCTCCTGCAGGCCCAGGCCGATGCGGCCCGTGCCGACGCAGAAGTCCGCGTTGTTCACGAAGGAAGCCCGGCTCTCCGGGGTCACGGCAATCGTCAGTTTCATTTTCCTTCTCCTTTATAACTTGGCCCGGTCGAAGACCAGCCGCTGTCCCGGGGCGGGGCTGAGGCAGACCGTGTCAATCCTCTGCTCCCCGCCCTCGCCGCAGGGGGCGGCGTCCGCCAGGGTGCGGTCGGTCAGACCGGCGACAAAGTCCGCCAGCATCTGCCGGGGATACAGGCCCGTCTGGTGCGAGCAGATCACCCCGTCGAAGGGCAGCGCCAGCAGCCGGCGCAGGTTCTCCCGGAGCGTCCGCACTCCCATGGCCTCCGGGAAGAAGGCCCAGGTGGTCAGGTTCCAGTCGTCCCCGGTGATCAGGATCCGGTCCTCCACCAGCACGCAGGCCGAACCGGGCGTGTGGCCCGGCACGCGGAGGATCCGCACGCGCAGGCCGCCCAGATCCAGCCCCTCTGGCGGCGCGGAGGCCGGCGGCATGGGCGCGGCGAGAAAGGCCGCCTCGTCCACCGCCAAGCCCCGGGCCGCGGCGGAGGCCAGCACGCGCCTGCGCCACCGCTCCCCCGTATAAGTCTCATAAACCGGCCTGTCCTCCGGGAAAAGCCAGACGCCGGGGAAAAACCGCGCGCCGAGGGCGTGGTCGTGGTGGCCGTGGGTCAGCAGCACGTCCAGCGGCCGGTCCGGCCCGATCAGCTCCCGGACGAGGGCGCCCAGGTCCGACAGGCCGTAGCCGGTGTCGATCAGCAGGGCCCGCTTCTCCCCCACCAGCAGCGTCATGCACACGTCCAGGTCGTCCTTCAGCTGGATCACGCCCGGACACAGCGTCTGATACGTCAGCATCGGCTCACCCTTCCCGCGCAAACTGAAAACGTTCAAAGTCGAACTGGGCCCCCGGCAGGAAGACGAAATCCACCTGGCACACGCCCGCGGGCACCGTCAGCCGGAAGGTCTGGTCCGCGCCGCCCGCGCCCCGGAAGCCGCACATCTGTGTGGACTGGCTCCCCGCCGCGTCCGTGACGCGGACATTGACCGCGCAGGTCTCTAAGGCCGTCGCGCCGGTGAGGGTCAGTTTCACGGCCCCGCCCTCGCCAAAGTCCATGTCGGCGAAGTGCAGCGTCACGTTGTTGCCGATGCCCCTGACCGCGTCCCCCGCCCGGGTGAAGTCGTCGCCGTAGATCTCGTCCGCCTCGCCGGCGCACAGCACCCGCCAGGCCCGGCTCTGCTTTGTAAAGCTGAAGCCCTTCAGGTGCACCTTCTGGTTCATGGAGAAGCAGAGGGTCTGCACCCCCGTGAGGCGCTCCGGCAGGGTGTAGGTCTCGGGCTGGTAGGTGTTCCAGATCGAGGGCTTCTGGTAGCTGAGGGTGGTCAGCTTCCGGCCGCCCTCCCGCGGATCGCCGAGCCACAGGTCGATCTCATACCGGTCGCCGGAGAGCGCGAAGATGGGCAGCGTCATCTCGTCCGAGCCCACCGGGCCGAAGTCCACGTGGGTGAAGCCGACCATGCTGTCCCCGTCCCGGGCGAAGGCGATGCCCTGCTCGTTCCCCGCGCCGATCTCGCCGTCGCTCAGGTCGTACAGGCCCGCGGCCACGAAGCCGTAGGGGTCGAGGTTCGCCGAGCCGAAGCCCGCCATCGTCACCTCCATCGTGGAGATGACCCGCGTCTGCGCCGCCCCGTTGGTCAGTGTCGCCCGCAGATAGACCAGCCCGTCTCCCCTGCCGGTGACCCGGACGCCGCCGGGGATCTCCTCCGCCTCGGCGTTGGGGCTGGGGATGCCCGCGGCGTTGACAATCCGGTAGACCACCCGCTCCCCGGTGGGGGCCGGGCAGACCGCAGCCGTGAAATCAACGCTGGGCAGCGCCGGGGTCAGCGCGCAGCTCCCCTGCGCCCGCAGGTCCACGCGCCGCGCCAGCGGCCGCGCCTCCCGCGGGATCGCGGCGATGCGGGGCGGCACGGCGTCGAAGACCGTCTCCGCCTCCTCCGCTGTCAGGGTGACCGAGGCGCTGGCAAGGCCCTCGGCCTCCACGGTGACGCGGGTCTCGCCGGGCCGCGCCGCCATGCCCACCACCGCCAGGAGCTTCCCGGAGAAGAGGCAGCGGCTGTCCTGGCGGAAGCCGTCGGTGTCGGTGGAATCGCCGTTGTCCACGCCGAGCAGGTAAGCGGTTCCCTCCACCCGCAGCCAGACGCGGTCGCAGGCGTTCTCCACCGGCAGGCCCTGGGCGTCCACGGCCTCCACCGTCAGGAAGACCAGATCCCGGCCGTCGGCCCGGAGATGCCGCTCGGAGGCCGTCAGCTTCAGGGCTGCTGGCTCCCCCGGCGTGCAGCGCATCGCCTGGGCGCGGAGATGGCCGTCCGCGTCATAGGCCTTCACCTGCAGGACGCCGGGCTGGAAGGGCACCTTCCACACGGGCGTGTTCTTCTCCTCGTCGAGCGGGTCCACGTCCCTGCGGCCCAGGGAGACGCCGTTCAGGAACAGCTCCGCCCCGGCGCAGTTGGTATAGACCGGCACGTCGATGAGCTGCCCGGCGTTCCAGTCCCAGGTGACGCCGATATGAGCCATGGGCTTCTCCGTCCAGCCCGCCTGGAAGCGATAGAAGCTGTCCTTGGGGAAGCAGGCGGTGTCCGCCTGGCCGAAATAGCAGCAGCGGGTGTGGTAGGGGGTCGGCTCCCCGATATAGTCAATGCCCGACCAGAGGAACTGGCCCATCGAGAAGCCGCACTTTTTGTCCGCCACGATCAGCTGATCCAGGCTCTTCCCGCCCCAGGAGGTGGAGGTGTTCCCCAGCGCGGAGCACTGCAGATCCTCCTCGGAGAGGATGTTGGTATCGTAGGGGAAGTGGTAGATGCCGCGGGAGGCGAGGAAGGACGCCGTCTCGCTGCCGTAGATCACCCAGTCCGGGTGCTCGGCGTGGTGCTGGTCGTAGTACTTCTCCGCGTAGTTATAGCCCGCGACCTTGACGATGTCCGCGCACTTCTGCGCGCCCTCCCAGGGCATGTAGTTGCTGCCGATGGTGCAGCGGGCGTGCTGCTCCGGGTCGTGCCGGAGCACCCAGGCCATCATTTTCTCCACCAGGGCGGGGCAGTCGGGGTTGATGAACGTGTCGTAGATCTCGTTCCCGAGGGACCACATGATGACGCTGGGATGGTTCCGGTCCCGGCGCACCCAGCTGGCGATGTCCGCCTCCGCGCAGTCGTCGAAGAAGCGGGCGTAGTCGTAGGTGGTCTTCGGCCGCTGCCACATGTCGAAGGCCTCGTCCACCACCATGATGCCCATCTCGTCGCACAGGTCCAGCAGCGGCTGCGCGGGCGGGTTGTGGGAGGTGCGCAGGGCGTTGACGCCCATGTCCTTCATCAGCTGCAGCTGCCGCCGCGCCGCCTTGACGTGGAAGGCGCTGCCCAGCACGCCCAGGTCGTGGTGGAGGCACACGCCGTGGAGCTTCACCGGCTCGCCGTTGAGGAGCAGCCCCTCCTCCGGGCTGAAGACCGCCTCCCGGAAGCCGAGGTTCCCCGTCAGGCAATCCCCGTCCATCGCGGTCTCGAGGGTGTAGACGTTCGGCTCCTGCGGCGACCACAGGCGCGGGAAGGCCACCGCCAGGTCGGCCTCCGCCAGGTGATCGACGGCGGCCGCCTCCGCGCTAGCCACCGTCTCGCCCTTCGCGTCCCGGAGGGTGAAGCGCACCCGCGCCCCCTCCGCGCCCGCCGTCTCCGCGCGGACCGCCAGGCCCCAGACGCCGCGCTCCCCGCGCCGGGGCGTCGCGTAGACGCCGTCCGTCACCAGGTGCGCCTGCGGCACGTGGACCAGCGTCACATCCCGGAAGATGCCCGCGCCGGAGTACCACCGGCTGTTGGGGCTGCGGTAGCGCACCCGGACCGTCAGCAGGTTCTCCCCCTCGCGGAGCCTGCCGCTCAGGTCCGCGTCAAAGGCCGTGTAGCCGTAGCGGTGGGTGCAGAGGAGCTCCCCGTTCAGCGCGACGTCGCAGTCCATGTAGGCGCCGTCGAAGCGGAGCTGCCAGCAGTCCCGCAGGTCCGCCGCCCCGACGGTCAGGCTCCGGCAGTACAGCCCGTCGCAGGTCTCGTACAGGTCGTCCGCCTGCAGAATCATCCAGTCGTGGGGCAGGGATATCTTCTGCCAGTCCGTCTCCCGGACGGACGCCCAGGGTGTGTCCGGCTGCACCTTGCAGAACTGCCATTGATCGTTGAACAGGGTTCGCATGTTTGCACTCCTCCGCAAAGCCGTTCGGCTCGATTGGGTCAAAGACCGCGGTATCATTCGCCCTTCGGGCGGCGTTTTCCTGCTTTTTCCTGTGATGATTTTTCTTTGCCGCTTCCCTTGAAAAAGGAGGGAAAAGCGCACGGGACGCTTCTCCCTCCTTGGTCAGTCGTTTGAGAGGATTACTTGGTCAGCAGGTCGGTGGGGATCTCCACGCCGTAATACTGCTGCAGCTTCTCGGCGCGCTCGTCGATGATCTCCTGGCCGCCCATGATCAGGTACTCTTCCAGACCCTGGTCATACTTGCTGTCGAACTCAGCCTCGGAGCACACGATGGCCTGGCTCAGCCAGGTGTCGCGGAAGTCGGCCAGCGCGGAGCCCAGAGAGGCCTCGGCCTCGATGGCGGGCAGGGTGAACTTCTTCACGATGCGGGCGCCGTCCATGGCGGTGTTGTAAGCCAGCTCAACCAGCTCGGGCTCCACCTCGGCGTAGGTGAGGGAGAAGGACTTGGCGGTCGCGTCGCCCAGGAACAGGCCGTTCATGGTCATGGTGTGGTCGATGTTCAGCACGGAGTTCTGAATCCACTCAGTGCCGTTGGCGGGCAGGATCTTGTACGCGCCGTCCTCGGTCACCTCATGGACGATGCCCTCCTTGCCGATCTGCAGGAACTTGATGGTCTCAGGATCGGAGATGAAGTCAAGGTAGAGCAGGGAGGCCAGGATCTCGTCGTTGGTGGCCGGGAAGAACACGTTGCGGTCCACGGCGTCGGAGAGGAACTTGCGCGGCACGCCCGCGTCGTTCAGGAAGGGCTCGATGGCGATGAAGGAAGCTTCCTCGCCCGCGGCGCGCTTGATGCTCGCCTGGATGGAGTCGGTGCCGTTGCGGTAGGGATAGTCATAGTTGTGCTGGAAAGCGCCGATCCAGCCGGACTTGTTCAGGCTGTCCTCGTCCTCCTGCTTGTTCAGGGCGAAGTCCTTCCAGATCAGGTCCATGTTGTACCACTTGTTCAGCAGGCGAACGCCTTCCTTGGTGCCGGGATAGAGGATGTTGCGGTCATCGAAGCCGTAGACATACAGGGTCTCGTCATTCAGATCGTCCGCCACGAAGGAGGTCAGGATGTGGTTGTTGCGCCAGCCGATGTCGGTGGTGGTGGAGTAGGGGATCAGCTTGTCCGCATCCGCGCCCAGCAGGGTCTCGGCGTTGTCGCGGAAGGCCACCAGGGCGTCCTCAAACTCCTGGGTGGTGGTGGGGACCGCCAAGCCCAGCTTGTCCAGCCAGTCCTTACGGATGAAGGTGTTGATGCGGGCGCGGTTGACGCTGCTCAGCATCGTGCGGAACGCCCAGACTTCCTTGGTGTCGGGGTCCTGCTGATAGTAGAGGTTGTCCTCGCCCACGGTGCTGTACAGGTTGGGCAGGAGGTCCTTGTACTTCTCGAAGTAGGGGGCCAGGTTGATGATGCCGCCCATGCCGGCGAAGGTATAGACAGCGTTGTAGTTGTAGGTGTAGGACACGTCAGCGGCCAGCTTCGCGGTCAGCAGCTCGCCGATCTCCTGGTCCTCGCCCCAGCGCTTGCGGTTGTTGAAGGTGACGTCGATGTTGTACTTCTCCAGCATCTTGTCGTGGATGTACTGGGCGTACACGTTGGTGGTCGGGTCGGTGCCGCCGTCGTTGTAGCGGTTGAACACGTCGACCGTGATGTGGCGGGTCTCGGCGAACTTGCCGTCCACCAGCTCGTCCTCGGCGGTCGCGACGGAGAACAGACCCATCGTGGCCAGCATCGCCAGGGTCAGAACCAGAGCCAGGATCCTTTTCATAGGACATTCCTCCTTGTATATTGTCGGGCTTCCGCGCCCAATAGGAACAGGGAATCAGCCCTTCACCGCGCCGATGGTCATGCCGGCGATGAAGTAGCGCTGCAGCCACGGATAGACCACCAGAATCGGCACCGTGGCGAACATGACCGTGGCCATCTTGATGGTCTCGCCCACGCCCGGCGTGGCGAAGCCCTCCTGGGTGGCCGCCTCGGCCTGCGCGGTGTTCTGCAGCACGTTGTACAGGTAGAGCTGAATCGGGAAGAGCTCTTCCTTCTTGATGTACATCAGGGCGTCGGAGAAGCCGTTCCAGCGTCCGACCGCGTAGAACAGCGCCAGCGTCGCGATGATGGGCAGGGACAGGGGCAGGTAAATCTGCACCAGGGTGCGCAGCGGACCTGCGCCGTCGATCTCCGCCGCCTCCCGCAGGCTCTCCGGAATTCCGAAGAAGAAGGAGCGCATGACGATCATGTTGTACACGCTGATGCAGCCCGGCAGGACCATGCACCAGAGGGTGTCCAGCATGTTCAGGTTCTTCATCAGCAGGTAGTGCGGGATCGTGCCCGCGCTGAAGTACATGGTGAAGAGGATCAGAATGTTCAGGAACTTGCCGCCGCGCAGGTGGTCATAGGTCAGCGGATAGGCGCAGCAGATGGTCATGAACAGGGAGAAGACCGTGCAGCCGATGGTCAGCAGCGCCGTGAACCACAGCGAGTGGACATATTTGGCGTTGCCCAGCACGGAGGTGTAGGCGTCCAGATTCCAGCCCTTGGGCCAGAGCATGACCTCGTTGCGCTGCAGCGCGGTCGCCGAGGAGAGGGATCGCGCCAGCACGTTCAGCATCGGCAGAAGGCAGATAAACATGATAATGAAGCAGATGATCGCTATAATCCAGTCCGCGATGCGGGTCTGGGTGTTCCGGATCATGCCGTCCTTGCCTTTGGCAGCATGGCTCCGGTTGGCTTCCTTCACAATGGACATGTCTCTTCCTCCTTCCTTTACATGATGCCCCGCTCACCCATACGGTTCGCGAAGGTGTTGGCCAGCACCAGCAGGATCACGCCCACCACGCTCTGGAACAAGCCGACCGCGGTGGCCAGCGAGTACTGATAGGACTTCAGGCCGTAGTTGTACACGTAGATGGAAATCACGTTTGAGACGTCGGTCACCAGCTTGTTCGACATGGCCAGCGGCCGGTCGAACTCCGAGCCAAGGATGCCGCCCAGGCGCATGATCAGCAGGATCACGATGGTGGGCCGCAGGCCCGGGAGCGTCACATGCCACATCCGGCGGAAGCGGCCTGCGCCGTCCACGGCGGCCGCCTCATACAGCTCGGGGCTGATGCTGGTCAGGGCCGCCAGGTAGATGATGGTGCCCCAGCCGGCTTCCTTCCAGATGCCCAGGACGATGTAGGTCCAGCGCCACCAGGAGGGATTGGAGAGGAAGGGCAGCGCCGACGCGCCGGAGCCGGCGATCTGCCGGTGCAGGATGTTCAGCATGCCGTCCGTGTCCGCCAGCAGGCGGGTGGCCAGGCCGGAGATGATGATCCAGGACAGGAAGTGCGGCAGGTAGAGGATGGTCTGCGTCACCTTCTTAAAGCGCTTGAAGGTCAGCTCATTGAGCAGCAGCGCCAGGATAATCGGCGCCGGGAAGCCGCAGATCAGATCCATCAGGTTCAGCGTCAGCGTGTTGGACAGCGCCGTGCGGAAGCTCTTCATATTGAAGGCCTTGATGAACCACTCGAAGCCGTTATTCTTTGCCAGCGGCACCTGCCACAGCGGCGTCAGAATGTCGTTCTTCTTGAAGGCCAGCGCGATCCACTGCATGGGATAGTACCGGAAGACCAGGAAGAAGATGATCGGCAGCAGGAGCAGCAGGTACAGCGTGCCGTAGCGGCGCATGTAGATGCTCCAGGACATCCTCCGCACCGTCTTGGGCGCCTTGCTCGGCTCCTCGAAGATGCCGTGCGCCTCGCGATCCGCCTTGACCGCCAGCGCGGTGCGGGTCTCGTCATTCACCGCCATGTCGCCAAAGGTGTGAATGACCAGCGCGACGAGCAGCGAACCCGCCGCCGCCGCCAGCGCCGTGACAATTGCGTTGACGACATCTCCCTCGTTCGCGATGGTGTAGACTGCCCACACCAGCGCGCCGAGCACGCCCAGAAAGCCGAGCCACTTGGCGACTGTTCTCAGCTTTGAGCCGGTATTTTTAAACATAGCACTCCTCCCCCATTGAACGATCCCAGGTCGGTGTCCGCCGTCAAAAAACCATAAAGATGGCGAAACACCCTCTTCATTTGTCCATATTGTACAAGGTCTTCCGACAACCTGCTTATCAAAAAGCCACTTCTATTGCTCAAAAATTGCGAATCTCATTTTGCGGCCAAATGATTTGATTATACGTCCATAAATTTCCATTTTTGATCCAAAGCGCAGAAAAAAACACGGCTGGCGCTTGCGCTGGATTTCAGTTCATGGTACAATTCGGCTATCGGATTCCCTTCAATATTCACCATAAAGAACGCAAAAGAGGAGGAACCATCATGGGCGTGCTGGACGAGCTGAAGAAAAAGGTGCAGGTTCTGCTGGACAAAACCGATCTGGACGAGAAAGCGGTCGAGACCTTCAAGGATCTGACCCGCAAGGGGCAGGAGCTCCTGGACAAGACCGACCTGGACGAGAAGGCCGTCGAGGCCTTCAAGGACCTCCAGCGCAAGGGCCGCGAGCTTCTGGACAAGACCGACCTGGACGAAAAGGCCGTCGAGGCCTTTAAGGACCTCCAGCGCAAGGGCCGCGAGCTCCTGGAGAAGACCGACCTGGACGAGAAGCTCGCCGACGGCGCCCGCTCGGTCAAGAGCTCCGTGGAGTCCTTCTTCGCCGACGCGCAGAAGGAGGCGGAGAAGCCCCTCTCCGAGCGCGCCAAGGACGTGCCGAAGATCATTGTCGAGGAAGACCCCGAGAAGAAGGGCGAGTAAACCGAAAGGAGCGAGCCGATGCGCTGTCCATACTGCGCCTCCACCGACAGCAAGGTGACCGACTCCCGCCCCACGGAGGACATGACCAGCATCCGCCGCCGCCGCGAGTGCAACGGCTGCGGCCGGCGCTTCACGACCTATGAGAAAATCGAGCAGCTGCCGCTGATGGTCGTCAAGCGCGACGGACGCCGGGAGCCCTTCGAGGCCGAGAAGATCCGCATGGGCATCTTCCACGCCTGCGAGAAGCTGCCGGTCAGCACCCAGCAGATCGAGGCCATCACCTCCCGCGTCGAGCAGGCCGCCTACCGCTCCGGGGACGGCGAGATCGCCTCGGAGAAGATCGGCGACATGGTCATGTCCGAGCTGAAGAAGCTCAACGACGTCGCCTATGTCCGCTTCGCCGCCGTCTACCGCAAGTTCACCGACCTGACCACCTTCATGGACGAGCTGCAGCGCCTGGTCAACGAGAACAAGGGCCAGCCCGAGGCTTAAGCCCTTCTCCCTGCCGAGCGCACCCGCGCGTGGCCGCCCCGCGGCGCCGCGTCGGTGCGCCGTAATTGACGCGCCCTTCCAAACGTGGTATGATGGCCGCGATCCAATATCCAGGCACAGGAGGTGGGAAGGGACATGCGGAAGCTGGCGGGCTTTCTCCGGCGGAATCGTTCGGCGCTCCTGGTCGGCGCGCTCCGCGTGCTGACCTATCTCACGCTGACACTTCTCTTTTTCGGGCTGATGAGCGTGAACAACTGGCCGCTGCGGCATCTGAGCCGGACGCTGGCCACCACGCTCCTCACCTGGACGCTGACCGCCGTGGCGATGCTTCATATCTACGGCGGCTACGACGTGGGCCGGAAGAAGTCCAAGCCGATCATCTCCTCCATGGCGCTGGGGATCCTCTGCGTGGATCTGGTCACCTATCTGCAGCTGCAGATCATGAACGTCAACCCGGACAACAACGCCCATCTGACCATCTTCGGCGCGGATTTCCCCTGGCTGCTCGCCTGCTTCGCGTTCCAGGCGCTTCTCATCGTCGTGATGGTGCGCCTGGGCAACCGGCTCTATTTCCGGCTGCACCAGTCCCGGGCCTGCCTGCTGATCCTCAACCAGTTTGAGGACGCCCAGGCCATCGCCGAGAAGATCGGCGTCTACCGCCTGCAGTGGCAGGTGCGGGACATCGCCCTCTGGAGCGACCCGGATCTGAACCGGCGCATCGAGGCGGCGGACGTGGTCTTCCTGGCCAACATCCCGGACGAGGTGCGCATGCCGCTGCTCAAGGTCTGCTACGACCTGCGCCGCGACGTGCTCTGCAAGGCGCAGCTGCAGGACATCATGCTCTCCGCCGCGCAGCCGCTGGTGGTGGACGACGCGCTCTTCCTGGAGATGGATTACCACAAGATGACCCCCATGCAGCTGGCCGTCAAGCGGAGCATGGATATCCTGGTCAGCCTGACGGTGCTGATCGTCCTCTCCCCGCTGATGCTGCTGATCAGCCTGGCGATCCTCCTGGACGACGGCGCGCCTGTGCTCTTCCGCCAGCAGCGTCTCACCTCGGGCGGGCGGTGCTTCACGATCCGGAAGTTCCGCACCATGCGCCGGGACGCCGAGGCCCTGGCCCCGGACGTCTCCGAGCAGGCGGACGACCCGCGGATCACGCGGGTGGGGCACTTCCTGCGCAAGTGGCGGCTGGACGAGCTCCCCCAGCTGTGGAACATCCTCATCGGGGACATGACCCTGGTGGGGCCGCGGCCGGAGATGCTGGGCAACGTGGAAAAATACAAGTCCGCCCTGCCCACCTTCGTCTACCGGGAAAAGATGAAAGCCGGTCTCACCGGCTACGCCCAGATCGAGGGCCGCTACAACACCTCCCCGGAGGACAAGCTGATGCTCGATCTGATGTATATCGAGAACTTCTCCCTCTGGAACGACGTCCGGCTCTTCTTCCGGACGCTGACCGTTTTCTTCAAGAAAGATTCCACCGCCCCCTTCCGGGCGGCGGACCCCTCTGCCTCCCCGGCTGAGGGGAGAAAGGATGAGACTGTTTGAAGACTTCCCTTCTGATTATGGCGGCGGGCATGGGCTCGCGCTACGGCGGCGACAAGCAGATCGACGGCCTCGGCCCCCACGGCGAGATCCTGATGGAGTACACCATCCACGACGCGCTGGAGGCCGGCTTCGACCGCGTCGTCTTCGTCATCAAGCACGCCATGGAGGCGCGCTTCCGCCAGCTGGTGGGCGACAAGGTGTCCGCCAAGTGCGAGACAGCCTACGCCTTCCAGGAGCTGGACGACCTGCCCGGCGGCTTCAAAGCGCCTGAGGGCCGCGTCAAGCCCTACGGCACGGTGCAGGCGGTGCTCAGCGCCCGCAGCGTGATCGACGGCCCCTTCGCCATCGTCAACGCCGACGACTACTACGGCAAGGACGGCTTCCGCGTGATCCGCTCGGCCCTGCTGGACATGGCGGGCAAGCAGGCCTGCATGGTGGCCTACGACCTGGGCAACACCCTCTCCGACCACGGCACCGTCACCCGCGGCGTCTGCCAGGTCAGCGCGGAGGGGTTGCTGGAGAAGGTCACGGAGACCTATAAGCTGGGCCGGGACGAGCAGGGCGCGATCCGCGACTTCGACGGCGGCAGGGTCAGCCCCGCCTTCGCGGAGGAGACGCCGGTCTCGATGAATTTCTGGGGCCTGACCCCCTGGTTCTTCGACCGGGCGGAGGCCTATTTCCGGGATTTCCTGGCCGACCCGGCCACCGACCCCATGAAGGGCGAGTTCGTCCTGCCCACCCTCATCGACACCCTGATGCGCCGGGAGGGCCTGCCCGTCCGGGTGCTGCACACCCACGCCAGGTGGTTCGGCGTCACCTACCGGGAGGATAAGCCCCTGGTCCAGGAGGCCCTCCGCCAGCTGCACGAGACGGGAGCCTACCCCGCCCGGCTCTGATCTGTCCTATGTAAACCTTGACAACAGGAGGAGAGATTTCGCATGAACATTCTGCTCACCGGCGGCGCCGGCTTTATCGGTTCCCACACCTGTGTCGAGTTGCTCAACGCGGGGCACAGCGCCGTGATCGTGGACAACTATGTCAACAGCCAGCCGGAGGCCATCCGCCGGGTGGAGCAAATCACCGGCCGGACGATCCCGCACTATGAGGCCGACGCCTGCGACCGGGAGGCAATGGAGCAGATCTTCGAGGCGCACTCCTTCGACGCCGTGATCCACTTCGCCGGCCTGAAGGCTGTCGGGGAGAGCGTCGCCCAGCCCCTGCGCTACTACCGCAACAACCTCGACTCCGCGCTCACGGTGCTCGAGGTCATGCAGGCCCACGGGGTCAAGCGCTTTGTCTTCTCCTCCTCCGCCACCGTCTACGGCGTCCCGGACACCGTGCCGCTGCGGGAGGACATGTTCTGCAAGGGCGCGACCAACCCCTACGGCTGGACGAAATACATGATCGAGAAGATCCTGCAGGGCGCCTGCGAGGCGGACCGCGACCTCTCGGTGGTGCTCCTGCGCTATTTCAACCCCGTCGGCGCCCACGAGAGCGGCCTCATCGGCGAGAACCCCAACGGCCTGCCCAACAATCTGATGCCCTTCATCACCAAGGTGGCGGCGGGCCAGCTGGACCATCTCAACGTCTTCGGCGACGACTACGACACCCCGGACGGCACCGGCGTGCGGGACTATCTGCACGTGGTGGATCTCGCCCGCGGGCACGTCAACGCCTGCGACTACGCCGCGGCCCACACCGGCTGCGAGATCATCAACCTCGGCACCGGCACGGGCTACTCGGTGCTGGACATGGTCAAGGCCTTCGAGCGCGTCAACGGCGTGAAGGTGCCCTACGTCATCGCGCCCCGCCGCCCCGGCGACATCGCCACCTGCTACGCGGACCCCGCCAAGGCGCAGGCGCTGCTGGGCTGGAAGGCGGAGAAGACGCTGGAGGATATGTGCCGCGACTGCTGGCGGTGGCAGACACAGAATCCCAACGGCTACGAGACCGTCTGACGCTCCATGAGGGGAGCCTGCGAGCGGGTTCCCCTTTTTCATTCCTTTTTCTTTTGATTTCCTCTCTGAATTGGAAAACGAAGATTTCACTGTTTCCTTCATTCCTGTAGGCCGAGGCCAGACCGGCCCCTCTGTCGCTGCGGCGACATCTCCCCAGCAAGCTGGGGAAATTGGACTTAAGTGCAGTCATCAAAAACCTCCCCAGCTTGCTGGGGAGGGGGACCGCCGCCCCGAAGGGCGGCGGTGGAAGGGCCGGTTCTCAATCGGCACATATCATAGGACTCAGGAGGTGCGCCCATGAAGGCATCCATCCTCGCCGTCGGCGCCGCCGGCGTCCGGATCGCGGAGGCAGTGCTGCTCTCCGCCTTTTCAGGCGTCTATATCCGGGAGGATGTCCTCCACGTCACCCTCCTGTGGGCCGGGGCGGAGGAGACGGCCCGCCTGCAGCGCCTCTTTGCCGCCTACGCGGAGCTGCGAGGGCCCTGGGGGCTGGAGCCGCACCACGGCATGCATCCCATCCTGACGCTCCGCGCCGAGGCGGAGAGCCCCTCCCTGGCGACCCTGGCCGCGGGGACGGAGGACCGCGCGCTCCTGCAGGCCCTGCTCTCCCCCGGGGAGATCAACCAGCCGGCCGCTTCCTCCTCCCCCCGCGGCGCGGAGATCGCCTGGCGCACCCTCCTGCGGCAGCCCGCCGGCGCGCTGGCGGAGGCGCTCGACGAGGCCCCGGAGACCGACACGCTCCTGTGCCTCTCCGCCGCCGAGTCCGCCGGCGCGGGCGCGCTGCTCCCCCTGGCCGAGGCCCTGCGGGACAGGGGCTGCCCCCGCCCCGGCGCGGTGATCCTCGCCGGCCTGCGGGAGGAGGAGGATCCCGGCACCGCCCCGGACTGCCTGCGCCGTTTTCTGGACGATCCATCCTTCTCCGGGTTCGCTGCCCTGGTCGGCCTGCCGGCGGACTGCCGCAGCGGCCGCGAGGGCGGACACCTGCTCCATCTGCTGGCCGCCCGGGCCGTCGCGGCCTGGCTGGAGGGCGCGTCCGGGCTGAACGCCTTTGCCCTGCCGCAGGGGCGCTTCGACTGGCAGGCCTTCAACCCATCCGGCACGCGCTGGGCCCTCGGCTGCGAGCGTCTGCTGCAGGCCGGGGCCCTCTGGCGCTGCACCTACGAGCCGGAGCTGC
Organism: uncultured Clostridia bacterium; assembly: GCA_947165425.1. GTDB lineage: Bacteria > Bacillota > Clostridia > Christensenellales > Aristaeellaceae > RUG11272. The sequence continues at coordinate 2,888 of CAMVAJ010000045.1, read as the reverse complement.
GCCGCGCCTTAGAGAATCCCAACCCCGTGCGTGACCGGCTCAACCCCTGGCTCAACGCCTACCTCCGCCGCGGCCGCCTCGGCGAGGAGGAGCAGGCCCGCTGCCTGCGCCACGCCGCTTCCGCGGCCGCGCTCTTTCGCGCCGGCCACCGCTTCTTAGAGGAGACGCAGGCCTCCCTCCCCCATATCCTCCGCTCCTCCCCGGCGCTGAACGCCGCCGCGCGGGAGGCCGAGGCCCACTATTTGGAGGTGCTGCGCCTGGCCGGGCAGCTGGCCCTGTCGGAGCACGACATCCGGCAGAGCGGCCTGGACGAGATCAGCACCGTCCACCGCGGCGAGATGGAGGACACCGAGGAGGAGGCCACCCTGCTCGACGCGGCCCAGCTGCGGGAGGATCTGGCGCAGGCCCTTGCCGAGCAGCAGACCCTCAACCTCCGCCTCGGCTCCCGCCTGCCGCTGGCCATGCTGGCGCGCATCCAGGAGAAAACCGCCCAGGAATACACCGAGCTCCTCGGCCAGACGCAGGAGGCGGAGCGCCTGATCAACGAGGCCGCCGCCCGGGCCTCGGCGGCGGACCTGCCCCGCGTGGACCAGGCCCGGGCGCGGCTGCGCCGCATGCAGCGGCGGCTCGCGCGGCTGAAGGGCCGCAGCGACCGCGCGGCGGAGGATCTGGCCGCCTGCCGCGCGCTGCCCCCCGCCTCCCCGCCCTGCCTGGAGGCCGACGACGGGGATTTCAGCCCGCTCTGGCCCGCCGCCTGGCTGGAGGCCATGGACGCCCTCGACCGGGCGGAGGGCAAGGGCCGCGCCCGGCTGGCCCAGCAGCTGCTGGCCACCTGGCCCTGGTCCGGCTCCTCGCCGCGCCGGATCCAGGACGCCGTCGTCCGCTCCGCCCCCGCCGCCCGGGTCTCCCCGGCGCTGCGGCTGCTGGACGCGCTGCTGTCCGTCTGCGGCGAGGGCTGAGCTTCTCTGTCTCCTTTTTCGGAATCTGGTTGATGATGAACAGCGAGGTGTCCCATGGCTGAAAGGTTCCTGCTGCTGCCCAACGAGCCCGCCGCCGGTGAGGCGGCGGGGCTGACGCCGCTGGAGAAGACGCTGCTCCGGCCCTGGCTGGCCTGCTCCGCGGCGCCGAACGGCGAGGCGACGGAGGACGATCGGTCCGCCTGGCGCGGGCTCGCGGCTTTTGTGCTGCTGGCGGATACCTTCCCGGACTGCAGCCTCACGGTGGAGCGTCTCACCCCGGAGACCTCCCCGCTCACCGCCGCCGCCCTGCGCGTGCTGGGCCGCTCCGAACTGCAGATCGTCCGGTTCAGCCACGGCGGCCAGACGGGCATTCTCGGCCTCGCGGACGCCGAGCGGGTCATCCTGCCCACGGCCCAGGCCGCGGAGCTGCGGAGCCTGATCCCCGCCGAGGTCGGCTGGTTCCACCCGGGCGAGGGCTTTCTCGATCCGGTATCCTGGCTCTCCGAGCGCGAGCGCGCGCTGCTCCTGGACCGGCTGCGCCACTTCGGCACGCCCGAGGCGCGGCGGCTGCAGGAGGATCTCCGCGCCGCCGGCCCGGACGCCGCCGCCCTCTCCGACCCAGACGCGCTCCGGACCTGGCAGACCCAGGTGCAGGCCATCGCGCTGCTCTCCGGCGAGGCGGACATGACGCCCCTCACCCGCGAGGACCGTCCGCTCCCCCTGGGCGGCAACGCCCTGCTCGCCGCCCTCGGCCTCATCAGCGCCGCGCCGAGCCTGCCGCCGGACACCGTCTGGCGCTGGCGGGACGTCCCCTTCGCCCGCGCCTGCGCCGCGCTGGGCGTCGAGTCCATCCCCGGCGCGGGGCAGGAGACCGCGGACGCCCTCGAGGAGTTGCGCGCCGAGCTGCAGGCGCTGCGCCTCGGCAGCGCGCGCTTCGCCTCCCAGGCGGCGGCCCGCCTCGAGAGCTGGATCTCCGAGCGGGAGGGGGCGCTGGCCCCCGAGGCGATCCTGCTTTTGCGCGACGAGGTCTCCGGGCTGCGCCGGATCCCGGTCGCCGCGTCCGCCCAGCCCGTCTTCCGCTGGCCCCTCGACAGCGCCTCCCCCGCCCTGCGGATCGTCCTCGGCGAGCATCTGGGCAAGAAGTGGGCTGCCCTCGCGCTGAACGCCTTCGCCGACGTCCTGACCCTCGTGCCCGACGGCCAGCTGGGCGACCCGGCGATGGACGCCTGCTTCGCGCTGCAGGACGGCGCCGAGCATCTCACCGCCCTGCTCCCGATCTCGGACGCGGTGGCGGAGGCCACCGCCCGCGGCGAGGGCGGCGAGGGCGTCGTCCCGGCCCAGACCCGGCTCAGCCTGCAGGCCGACCGCGGCGTGGAGGTCTCCCTCCTGCTGCGCGGCGAGGGGGAGGTCCGCCTCGTCCGCGTCTACCCGCCGGAGGAGCAGCTCCGGCTGAGCGAGCCGCCCTTCCTCTCCCTCTGGCCGACCGCGGCCCTCCCCCCGGAGGCCTGGCGGCTGTACCTGGTCTCCCTCCGCGGCCCCGGGCGCGTCCGCTGCCTCAGGGGCGGGCGCTGGGCGGAAACCGCCGCCCAGGCCGGCGAGCACGCCGTGCTCTCCACCGAGACCTGCCCGCGCGTGCTCTCGCTCCATCTGAGCGGCCGCTGCCTCGGCGCGCTGATATGCCAGCCGGCGGAGACCGTGCCGCCCGCCGGCGGCGGCACGGCCGTCGGTGCGGTGGATTTCGGGGCCTCCGCCCTCAAGCTGGCGCTCCGCTTCGGCGGGCAGAGCCAGCCCCTCTCCCTGCCGCCCCTGTGGCGGATCCTGCTCCGGAACGACCGAGATTTCAGCGGCGAGCGGCTGCCGGTCTATCGCAGCTTTTCGATGCGGCGACCACCGGGATCTCCCCGCTTTCCCTCCGCGACGCTCTTCCCC
>CAMVAJ010000044.1 GCA_947165425.1 uncultured Clostridia bacterium | reverse complement strand
AAAAGAAAGGGATCGGGCACCCATGAAGAAAATCGTAACCAAATTCGGCGGCAGTTCCCTGGCCGACGCCGGCCAGTTCCGGAAGGTGAAGGAGATCCTCGGCCTGGACCCGGCGCGCACCTACGTGGTGCCCTCGGCGCCGGGACGGCGCTTCGCCGGGGACGAGAAGGTCACCGACCTCCTCTACCGCGTGTTCGCCCAGCGCGAGGCGGGCGAGGACTGGCGGGAGACCTTCGACAAGGTGGCGGCCCGGTACCTGGAGATCGCCGAGGAGCTGTGCCTGACCCTGGATCTCCCCGCCGCCCTGGACGAGGTCTGCGAGGCCATCGCCGGCGGCGCGGGGCGCGACTTCTGCGCCAGCCGGGGCGAGTACCTCAACGGCATGCTGCTGGCCAACTATCTGGGCTGGCGCTTCATGGACGCGGCGAAGGTCGTCTATTTCGACGATCGCGGCCTGTTCGAGAGCGAGAAGACCAACGTGGTGATGATGGCGCTGCTGGCCGACGGCGTGCCGACGGTGGTGCCGGGCTTCTACGGCTCGATGCCCGACGGGGGCGTGGAAACCTTCGCCCGGGGCGGGAGCGACATCACCGGCGCGATCGTGGCCCGGGCGGTCTCGGCGGACACCTATGAGAACTGGACGGACGTCTCCGGCTTCCTGATGGCGGATCCGCGGATCGTGAAGAACCCGCGGGAGATCAGCGCCATCACCTACGCGGAGCTGCGGGAGCTGAGCTACATGGGCGCGTCCGTCCTCCACGAGGACGCCATGTTCCCCGTGCACAAGGTGGGCATCCCGACCATCATCCGCAACACCAACAACCCCGAGCACCCCGGCACGCTGATCTCCCTCCACCTGCCGGTGGAGCCCACCCAGCCCACCATCACCGGCATCGCGGGCCGCAAGGGCTTCTCCGTCGTGGCGGTGGAGAAGGCCATGATGAACGTGGAGCTGGGCTTCGGCCGGAAGGTGCTGCAGGTCTTCGAGGAGGCGGGGATCTCCTTCGAGCATATGCCCTCCGGCATCGACTCCATCTCCGTGGTCGTGGCGGGGGACGCCCTGGCTCCCCACCGGGAGGAGATCGTCACCCGCATCGCCGACCTCACCCAGCCGGACACCCTGGTGATCCACGACAACATGTCCATCATCGCCACGGTGGGCCGCGGCATGGTGAACAACTGCGGCACCGCGGCGCGGCTGCTCTCCGCCATGAGCCGCGCGGGGGTCAACGTCCGCATGATCGACCAGGGCTCCAGCGAGCTGTCCATCATCGTGGGCGTGGACGACGCGGACTTCGAGAAGACCATCGAGGCCATCTACACCGAGTTCGTGGGCTGAGAACTAAAAACAAAAAACGAAAGGAGGCGCGTCTGTGACCTACTATCCGCCCCAGAACAACCCGAACCAGCCGGGCTACACCGGCTACACAGGCCAGATGCCGCCTCAGACGGGCTACACCGGGCAGATGCCGCCCCAGACCGGCTACGCGGGGCAGGCGCCCCAGGGGGGCTACACCGGCTATACCGGGCAGATGCCGCCCCAGACGGGCTATACCGGCCAGGTGCCGCCCCAGACCGGCTACACGGGCCAGATGCCGCCGGCGGATGCCATGGGCCAGCCGACCCAGGAGGCGGGGCGCTTCGGCTATGTCCCCATGGACGACGACCCCCGCAGCGCGCCGATGCCCCTCTGGCAGAAGGTGCTCATCGCGGCCGTGATCGTTTTCGTCGGCGTCTACGCCTATATGTCGCTGAAGCCAGACACGGCGCACTACGCCCTCATCGGGGCCTACTCCATGGGCGAGCGGCACTCGGGGGAGTCGCTCCTGGCCCGGGACGAGGTGCCCTACGACGCCGAGGGCGTGACCAACGTCCGCTACGTCGCGCCGGAGGGCAGCCTGGTCTCCCGGAACACGCCGATCTGCACGGTTTTCTCCTCCGGCTACTCCACCCGGGAGATGACGGCCCTGCAGGACTACCGCGACCAGATCCGCGACTACCAGAAGACGCTGCTGAGCAACGAGTCCACCTACGACGCCCGGATGGCCCGGGCGGAGAGCGATGTACTCACCCGCTCCAAGGAGGTGCGGGAGATGATCGCCGGCGCGCGGGGGAGTCTGACCAACCAGGAGACCCTCCTCACCGAGGCGATCCGCTCCCGCCAGCAGTATCTCAAGCAGAAATACGCCTCCGACCAGCGGCTGGCCCGGCTCTACGACGACGAGCAGGCCCAGACCCAGAAGATCGACTCCTGGACGAAGAACTACGCCTCCCAGTGGGAGGCTTACGTCAGCTTCTACTCCGACGGGTACGAGTACAGCCTGACCGCGGAGAACTATGACCAATTCCGCCCCCAGGAGGTGCGGCGGATGATCGGCGGGGAGAAGCCGGACAGCGGCGTCAGCCTCAAGGGCCGGATGACGATCTACCGCCTGGTGAGGGAGAACACCTGGTATGTGCTCCTGCTGGCGGACGACACGGACTGGAACCCCCTGCGGGACAAGACCTATACCCTGCGCCTGGACGGGGAGGACATCGACTACACCGCGACGGTGGTCAGCTTTGAGCACTCCGGCGGCGAGCTGCTGGTGCGCCTGGCCGTGGACGGCAACGTCTCCTCCGTGATCTCCAAGCGCGTGTGCCGGGCGGAGCTGTACGACGACGCCTCCACGCTGGTGGTGCCGCCGCGGGCGATCTACAAGCAGGACGGCATGGAGGGCGTGGTGGTGGTCTTGGATGGCTACCAGTCCTTCGTCCCGATCTCGATCCTGCGCCGCGACGGCGACAACGTTTTCATCGCCCCCATCGACCAGGGGCTGCTGTTCGAGGGCATGACGGTGCGGCTCTTCTGAGGCGCGCCCCAAAGGAGAATCATCATGGGACAGGTAAAGGTGACGCCCTGTGAAATCAAGGGCCTGTATGTGATCGAGCCGGCGCTGCACGGCGACAGCCGGGGCTGGTTCATGGAGACCTGGAACGAGCGGGACCTGGCGGAGGCGGGCCTGACGGCGCGCTTCGTGCAGGACAACCAGTCCATGTCCGTCCGGGGCGTGCTGCGGGGGCTGCATTTCCAGAAGGCCTACCCCCAGGCGAAGCTCGTCCGGGTGGTGCGCGGGGAGGTCTTCGACGTGGCGGTGGATCTGCGCCGGGGCAGCGCGACCTTCGGCCGCTGGCACGGCGTGACCCTCTCGGCGGAAAACCGACGGCAGTTCTACATCTCCGAGGGCTTCGCCCACGGCTTCCTGGTGCTCTCGGACGAGGCGGAGTTCTGCTACAAGGTGACGGACTTCTGGCACCCCGGGGACGAGGGCGGCCTGCTCTGGCGCGACCCGGAGATCGGCGTGGCCTGGCCGGGCGTGTGCGAGAGGGACGGCGTCTGGCAGCTGGCGGACGGCACGCCCCTCGTCCTCTCGGAGAAGGACACGAAGTGGCCGGGCCTGCGGGACACGTTTCAGTTCTGACCCGGAACACAGGGATTGTAGCCCGCACGATCATGCGGCGGAACCCGCCGCGCGGACGGAAAGGCAAGCAAAATGTTTACAGTCAATGGTGAAAAGATCGCCCTGGTGACGGACACGGCCTGCGATCTGAGCGACGGGCAGCTGGCGGAATACGATATCCGCGCGGTGCCCCTGCGCGTGGCGACCACCCAGGGCGAGTTCCGCGACCGGGTGGAGATCGACCCGGATACGCTCTATGAATTGATGAAGACGGAGCTGCCCAAGACCTCCCTCCCCCTGCCGGGCGACGTGAGCGCCGTTTTCCGGGAGCTCCTGGCGGCGGGGGCGGACCGGGTGGTCCACCTCTCCATCTCCTCGGGCCTCTCCGGCGCGTGCAACATGGCGCGGCTGGTGGCGGACGAGTTCCCCGAGGGCGCCGTGCGCGTCTACGACACGAAGACCCTCTCCGCGGGCGAGGGCCTGCTGACCCTGGCCGCGGCCCGCTGCTTCTCCCAGGGGATGGGGATCGACGAGACCTTCGCGCAGCTGGACCGCCTGCGGGCGGGGCAGCTGGGCACCTTCGTCATCCAGACGCTGGAGTTCCTGCGCAAGGGCGGGCGCATCGGCCTGGTGGAGGGCGTGGTCGGAAGCCTGCTCAACATCAAGCCCGTCATCTTCGTCAACCCCGACGGCGTCTACCAGACGCTGGTCAAGGCGCGGGGCTTCACCAAGGCGCGGGACGCCATGGCCAACTCCTTCTTCGAGCGCTACGCCGGGAAGCGGGTTCATCTGGCGATCGTCCACGGCCATGCGCCGGAGGAGGCCGCGGCGCTCCACGAGCACTTCCTGGACCACCTGAACGTGGTGGACAGCTTCATCTCCCCGGTCAGCCCCGCCCTGGCCATCCACACCGGCCCGGGCCTGCTGGGCGCGATTGTGATGGAGGCGGAGTGATTCCCGCCGCGACAGGGCGATAAAAACGCGAAAAGTACAATAATTGGCCGTGCCGGGGCGCGCAGAGGCTTGCGCGAAAACGGCGCGGCGTTTATAATATACGGGATTCTGGAAAACCGGGAGGAACAGCGACTTGGAAATCGAGCTCATCCGCAGACAGGACCCAGCCGTAGCCGAGGCCATCGAGGCCGAGCTGCGGCGGCAGCGCTCCCATATCGAGCTGATCGCCTCGGAGAACTTCGTCTCTCCGGCGGTGATGGCGGCCATGGGCACCTGCCTGACCAACAAATATGCCGAGGGCTATCCGGGGCACCGCTACTACGGCGGCTGCGAGTGCGTGGACGTGGTGGAGAACCTCGCCCGCGACCGCGCCTGCGAGATCTTCGGGGCGGACCACGCCAACGTGCAGCCCCACTCCGGCGCGCAGGCGAACATGGCGGTCTACTTCGCCATGCTCCAGCCCGGTGACACCGTCATGGGCATGGCCCTGGACAACGGCGGCCACCTGACCCACGGCAGCCCCGTGAACATGAGCGGCAAGTACTTCCACTTCGTCCCCTACGGCGTCTCCGAGGCGGACGGGCGGATCGACTACGCCGACGTGCGCCGCATCGCCCTGGAGTGCCGGCCGAAGCTGATCGTCGCCGGGGCTTCCGCCTATCCCCGTATCATCGAGTTTGACAAGCTGCGCGCGATCGCCGACGAGGTGGGCGCGCTGCTGATGGTGGACATGGCCCACATCGCGGGCCTGGTGGCGGCGGGGGAGCATCCCAATCCCGTTCCCTACGCGGACTTCGTCACCACCACCACCCACAAGACCCTGCGCGGCCCCCGCGGCGGCATGATCCTCTGCCGCGAGCAGTATGCCAAGGCCATCGACAAGGCCATCTTCCCCGGCACCCAGGGCGGCCCGCTGGAGCACATCATCGCCGCGAAGGCCGTCTGCTTCGGCGAGGCGCTGACCCCGGCGTTCAAGGAATACCAGCGGCAGATCGTCCGCAACGCGAAGGCGCTGGAGAACGCCTTCCGCGCCGAGGGGCTGAAGATGGTCTCCGACGGCACGGACAACCACCTGATCCTGCTGGACTTCTCCGACATGGAGGTCACCGGCAAGCTCCTGGAGGGCCTGCTGGAGGAGGCCAACATCACCGTGAACAAGAACACGGTGCCCGGCGAGAAGCGCTCCCCCTTCGTCACCAGCGGCGTGCGCGTCGGCACCCCCGCGGTCACCAGCCGCGGCCTGCGCGAGGCGGACATGGCCAAGGTGGCCGGGTGGATCGCCCGCGTCGTGCGCGAGGGCGAGGCGGCGGTGCCGGCGGTCAAGGCCGAGGTGGAGAGCTTCATGCAGGCCTTCCCGCTCTACGCCTGAGTTCGATTTAAGAATTTACAATTTGTTCACAATTTTGACCCGGGTCAAAGCAGGAAAAAAAGGACTCGCGTCGAAAGTGCCAAGTTGACTATCTTTTGAGAGGATGTCGCCATGCCGCTTGAAATCGCGCCCCACGCGGGCTTCTGCATGGGGGTGCGCCGGGCGGTGAAGGCCGCCGAGGCCATCGCGGAGGAGGGTCGCCGCGCCTGCACGCTGGGCGAGCTGATTCACAATCCGCAGGTGGTGGAGGACCTGCGCGCGCGCGGGATCGTCCCGGTGGCGGCGCCGGAGGAGGCGGCCGGTCAGCTGACGCTGATCCGCAGCCACGGCGTGACGCCGGAGACGCTGGAGGCCCTGCGCAGGCAGGGCTGCGAGATCCTCGACCTGACCTGCCCCTTCGTCGGCCGGCTCCACCAGATCGCGGCGGAGGCGGTGGCGGCCGGGCGGACGCTGATCGTGGTCGGCGAGCGCGAGCATCCGGAGGTGATCGGCACCGTCGGATGGGCGCAGGGCAAGGCCATCGTGATCGCCAGCGCCGAGGAGGCGGAGCGTCTCCCCTGGATGGCGCGGGCGACGGTCTGCGCCCAGACCACCTTCCCGCCGGACCGGTGGGAGGCCATTGTGGCGGCGCTGCGGCGGCGCTCGGGGGAGCTGGAGGAGAGATGCACCATCTGCTCCGCGACCGAGGAGCGGCAGCGGGAGGCGCGGGACATCGCGGCGCGGTCGGACGCGATGATCGTGGTCGGAGGACGGCACAGCGCCAACACGCGCAAGCTGTACGAGACCTGCAGGGCGATCTGCCCGAAGACCATTTTGGTAGAGCGCGCGGCGGAGATTCCGCCTGCCTTTGCAAATAATTCTTCCGAGAGGATCGGAATGACCGCCGGGGCATCCACGCCCGACGGTGCACTAAAGGAGGTTGTCACTATCATGACCGACATCGAGAACAAGACCCCAGAGACCCCGGAGACCCAGGCGATTCCCGAGGAAGCCGGCGAGAACGACTTCATGAAGGAAGTCGAGTCCACGCTTGTGCGCTTCCGCCCCGGCCAGACCGTGGTCGGCAAGGTGATTTCCGTTGGCGCTGACGAGGTGATCGTCAACATCGGCGGCAAATCCGACGGACTGATCCGCGTCGCTGACCTGTCCCAGAAGGACGTCAAGGAGGGCGACGAGATCGAGGTGGAAGTCGTCAAGGTGAACGACGGTGAGGGCAACGTGCGTCTGTCCCAGCGCAATGTTGTCAACCGGAAGGCGTGGGAAGCGCTGATGGCGAAGTACAACGCCGGCGAGTATGTCGAGGGCGTTGGCAAGGAAGCCGTCAAGGGCGGTCTGCTGGCGGATGTCGGCGGTGTGCGCGCCTTCGTTCCCGCCTCTCATCTGTCGAACGGCTATGTCAACAAGATCGATGACTTTGTGGGCAAGGATCTCAAGCTCAAGATCATCGAGGTGGACGAGAAGAAAAAGCGCGTGGTGGCCAGCCGCCGCGAGGTGATCCGCGAGGAGAACGAGGCCAAGAAGGCCGCGGCCTGGGAGCGCCTCGAGGAGGGCGCCGTGATCCACGGCATCGTCCGCCGCCTGACCGACTTCGGCGCCTTTGTGGACGTGGGCGGCGTGGACGGCCTGGTGCACATCACCGACCTGAGCTGGGGCCGCGTGAAGGCGGCTTCCGACGTGGTCAAGCCCGGCCAGGAGATCGACGTGAAGGTCCTGAACCTCGACCGCGAGCGCGGCCGCATCCAGCTGGGCTACAAGCAGCTGCAGCCCAAGCCCTGGGACAACGCCGACGAGAAGTATCCCGAGGGCGCCATCGTGGAGGGCAAGGTTGTCCGGATCACCACCTTCGGCGCGTTCGTGGAGCTGGAGCCCGGCCTGGACGGCCTGGTGCACATCACGCAAGTCTCCCCGAACCGGGTGGCCAAGGTGGAGGACGCCGTGAACGTGGGCGACATCGTCCATGTGAAGGTGCTCCATGTGGACACCGAGGCCAAGCGCATCTCCCTGTCCATCCGTCAGGCCCTTGAGGACGAGGCCATGGACGACCTGGAGGCCGAGGGCCTGGATCTGCCCCAGGAGGCCGCCGAGGCCGCTGAGGCCGTGGAGACCGTCGCCGAGGCCGTCGAGGAGGCCGCTCCCGAGGCGTAAGCCTTTCCGAATGAACACACCGAAGAGTCCCCGCTGTGACAGGCGGGGGCTCTTTTGGCGTGCCCGCGCCGGTTGACGCGGTCCGCAAAATATGCTATATCTCAGACATGAGACAAGAATCCGGGAGGACATTGGAAGATGAGCACACATCGGGGACGGGGAATCCGGGGCAGGCTGCTTCCGCTGCTGCTCTGCCTGGTGATCGCGGCCTGCTCGCCGGCATGGCCGGGGACGTCCGTCCGGGCTGAGGGCGTGATCCCGGAGATCCGGGTGCTGCTGCGGCGGCTGGGGCTGACGGACCGGGCGGACCTGATCCTCTCCGGGCGGTACGGTGTGGCCTGCGAGGGGACGGAGCTCTCGCTGGCGGACGGGGCGCGGGTGGCCGTGCTCGTGCGCGAGGGGGAGATCTATCTCGCCTCCGGGGACGTGATCCTCCGGGCCGGGAAGCGCGCGGCCTTCAGGCGCTACGCCTCGCCGGCGCCGGAGACCGGGATCCGCTTTATCGCGGGCGGGAATCTCTACCCCGGCGACCTGACGCTGACGCTCGCGGAGGGGGCGCTCCAGCCGGTGCTGACCCTGCCCGTGGAGGACTACCTGCTGGGCGTGGTGCCCAACGAGATGAACGAGAGCTTCCCCCTCGAGGCGCTGAAGGCGCAGGCGGTCTGCGCCCGCACCTACGCGCTCAGCCACCGGGATCCCGCCAAAGCCTGGGACGTGGTGGACACCACCAACGACCAGGTCTTCCGGGGCGTCGACCGGAGCAACACCCGCAGCGCCCAGGCGGTGCGGGACACCGTGGGCGTGGTGGGGATGTACAAGGGCCAGCTGGCGACCTGCTATTACGGCGCGTCCAACGGCGGCCAGACCGAGACGCCGCAGCACGTCTGGGGCGGGAAGAACGCCCCCGGCTGCTACGCCGTGACCGATGACCCCTACGACCTGGCGAACCCCGAGAGCCCGGTGAAGCGCGCGCGCCTGAACCGGGATGGCTCGAATCTGCCGGACGAGCTGATGGAGATGATCTTCGCCCAGCTGAAGCCGGAGATGCAGGCCCTCGGCTACTGCACCTCCTTCTCGGTCTTCCTCCGGGTGGACGGGATCACGGGGGTGAGCCTCGGCGGGCGGAAATACGCCGAGCCGAACCGGCTGATGACTACGCTGACCCTGAATCTGAACTGGTCCGGGCGCTTCGAGATCCACCCGGAGCCCGGCGACGAGAACGAGCTGTTTCTCTACGAGACGCCCGAGCCGGGCACGCCCTCGGAGGACGGCGTGATCCTGACCGGCTTCACCTCCTCGGGGCGGGTGAGCACGGTGACGCTGCCCCTCTTCGGCGGCGCGGCCGGCGCGCTGAACCTCCTGCTGGGGACGACCGGCAACGAGCTGATCACTCTCCGGGAGGAGGAGAAGGCCTTCGTGCTGGAGTCGCGGCGCTTCGGCCACGGCGTGGGCATGAGCCAGCGCGGCGCCCAGTGGATGGCCGCCCAGCACGGGAAGCGGTTTGACCAGATTCTGGCCTTCTACTACCCCGGGATGCAGCTGATGGTGGGCGGCACGACGGCGGCGGCCCTGCCCGAGGCCCCGGCGCGCCTCTTCGCCACCGCCGGCCCCGCGCCCACCGCGACGCCCCGGCCGACCCTGATGCCCGTGACGGGGGCGCTCCCCGCCGGCGCGTACCTTGCCTCGGTGGAGGGGATCGCGGAGGACTCCAGCCTGAACCTCCGGGCGGAGCCCAACAGCGGCGCGGAGGTGAGGATGCGCCTGCTGCCGCACCAGCGCCTGGTGGTGCTGGAGATCTGCGAGGATCCCCTCTGGGCGCACGTGCGGACGGATGCCATCGAGGGGTACGTGATGGTGAGCTTTTTGGAGAAAATGGAATAAACGAAGAAGTATGGCGGCATGATTACCAAAGAGCCGTTCTTGACATCCTGCCTGCTTTCCATATAGAATCAAACTTGCTCCGAAAGGGGCAGTGAAGGACGACACACGCGCTTGGCGGCTTGCTCCATCATGACCCGAAAGGGGGTGATGGCGTTGCCAATCTCCCTGACCTTTCACATCGGTCGGTTCACGGTGACCATAACGGTTCGCCTGACGCACCGCAAGGATTGGTCAGCAGATCGCAGCGAAAAAAACAACCGCCACTCTGACCAGTGACGGTTGTTTGCGGTCTGACGACCACATACTGCTGAAACTTTAAGAGCAGCCGTTAAGCGTCGCCCTTCACTTTTATTATATGCGTTTGCGAAGAGATGTCAAGAGTCGGACGCCGCTGCTAGCTCCAAGCGGAGCATATCTGTGTTTGCATTTTTAACCTGGATGTGGTACAATCGGGCCAGAGAGAGACCGGATGATCTATTTTCCGGCGGACGGAAGGGAGCTGACGAACATGGCGAAAACCTCCATGGTGATCACGATCGGACGGCAGTATGGCAGCGGCGGACGCGTGGTGGGCCGGAAGCTGGCGGAGCGGCTGGAGATCCCCTACTACGACAAGGAGCTGCTCTCGGAGGCCGCCAAGGACAGCGGCATCTGCGAGGAGCTGTTCGAGAACCACGACGAGAAGCCCACGCGCTCCTTCCTCTTCTCCCTGGTGACCGGGATGCAGGGGCGCACGGACCCCACCGGGGCCTACATGGACATGCCCCTGAACCACCGGATCTTCCTGGCGCAGTTCGACGCGATCCGGCGCGTCGCGGGGCAGGGGCCCTGCGTGATCGTCGGGCGCTGCGCCGACTATGTGCTCCGGGATCAGCCCAACGTGGTGAACGTCTTCATCAAGGCGGATATGCAGCACCGCGTGCAGCGGGCCGTGTCCCTGGGCGCGGACCCCTCCCGGGCGGAGGACGTGGTGCGCAAGGCGGACAAGCAGCGCGCCAGCTATTACAACTATTACGCCACCTCCACTTGGGGCGACGTGACCAACTACGACCTGTGCCTAGACACGGGCAAGCTGGGCTATGACGGCGCGGTGGAGCTGCTGGTGGAGTACCTGGCGCTGCGGGAGCGGCTCAAATGAGGTTCGATAGACGGCGCCTGAGCCGGATGCTGACGGCAGCGGGAGTGATTCTCTCGCTGCTGTTTGCGCTGCCCGCCGGCGCGCTGACCTGGCCGGAGGGGCTGACGGAGGGGCAGACGTCGGTCCGGACCTATCTGGAGGAGGTCGGCGCGGCGCTGACCGGGCGCGGCGAGCAGCCCTTCAACAGCCTCTTCGAGTGCTGGCCGCGGCTCGTGGTAACGGGCATCACCCGGGAGGAGAACGCCGAGACACCCGAGGGCGTGGAGCTGACCTTCTACCTGGACGAGACCGGCGCGCAGTACTGCGAGCTTCGGGTGACGGAGCTGGCCCGGTTCCCGCTCCTGGCCGGGGCGCTGATCTGGGTGGCGGAGGGGGAGAGCGGGACCCTCGCGGAGGCGATGCGCGACCCGCAGGCCTATCTGGCGCGCATTCAGAAGCAGCCGGACCGCTCCTTCGGCGATGCGGTGGACACCCTCCAGGGGGAGACCCCGCGGGTCTACTTCGCCTACGACCCGAACCCCTACCACCTCGACCAGACGCTGCAGGCGGCCACCACGCCGCAGGTGACGATGACGCTGGTCTTCCCCAGGGGCGGCATCGCCGCCGGGGTGCAGGTGACGCCCGTCCCCGAGGAGCGCCCCGAGGAGCGCCCCCGTGTGGAGGACGAGTCGGAGGACTTCGCCGGCTACTACCAGCAGCTCGGCGAGGGCGAGTATTTCGAGATCTTCGTCACCCCGACCCCGGAGCCGGACAGCGCGGTGTACGACTACTGACAGAAAAAAGTGAAAAAACGTGAGCGGCGAGTAAGCTCACGTTTTTTTGATGGACCGATCCTGTGAAAATATTTTTAAAATGCCCCAAAGGGGTCTTGGCATATATATCGGATAACGATATAATAGGGCCACGATATATCGGAGAGCGATATATCGAGCACCGATGGAGGTGAGCCAAATGTCGGACGCAATGGCGCTGACGGAATCAACCTACTATATCCTGCTGTCCCTGATGATGCCCCAGCACGGTTACGGCATCATGCAGCGGACGGAGGAGATGAGCCGCGGACGCGTCAGGCTGGCGGCGGGGACGCTGTACGGCGCGCTGAACAGCCTGTGCGACAAGGGATGGATCATACAGCTTCCGGTGGAGGATGGCAGCCGCCGGAAGGAATACCGGCTGACGGAGCAGGGGAGGACCGTTCTGCGGAACGAGGTGGCCCGGCTGCGAGAACTGGCGGACAACGGCGAGCGCGTATTGAAGGAGTGCTGAACATGGAGAAGCGCAAGACAATTCAGAAATGGTTCTGGGTATGGGAGTTCGAGAAGGAAGAAAACTGGTTGAACGAGATGGCGATGAACGGCTGGGTGCTGGAGAGCGTCGGCTTCTGCGCCTACCATTTCATCCGGTGCGAGCCCGGGGAATACACCCTGCGCCTGGAGATGCACCCCTACGACGAGGCCTATGTCCAGTTCATGCAGGACACCGGCGCGGAGTACGTCGGCCGGATGATGATGTGGATCTACTTCCGGAAGAAAGCGGCGGACGGCGCGTTTGATCTGTTCTCCGACATCGACTCACGGATCACCCATCTGGACAAGATCGGAAAAATGCTCACGGCGGTCGGCGGCGCAAACCTGCTGATCGGGATCGCGAACACGTTCAGCCCGGCGCGTTTGGGCTGGATCAATCTGCTGTGCGCGACGCTGCTGATGTACTGCCTGGGGCGGATCCACGGCAAGAAGGAAGCGCTGGAGAAGGAGCGGCTGCTGCATGAATAAACAGGTAGAGTCAACTCAAACGCAGAATCTGATCCGGCGGGTGAGCCTGCCGGCGGCTGTCTGGTGCATCCTGGCGCTGGTCAGCGGGTGGATTTCACCCGGGGCGCGGCAGTTCTTTCACGCGGCAACCCCCTGGGTGCTGATGGGGATCGGCATTGCGGGCGCGGCGACTTTCAGCAGTCTGGATGAACCGATGGATCATTGAACACCCCTGCGGCAGGGAGACGAACATTCACAATCTTTTCACACATATCCCACCGGCATACGGGTATAATGTCGGTGGGATTTTTTTGACGCACGGCGGATGCGCCGGGGGAAGGAGGGAGCGCGCGTGATCGAGCTGCGGAACGTGAGCCGGAGCTACGGGCCTTTTCAGGCGCTGTGCGACGTGAGCTTCACCGTGCCCGAGCGCGGCGTGCTCGGCCTCCTGGGCGTCAACGGGGCGGGGAAGACCACGGCCATGAACGTGATGACCGGGTATCTCCCGCCCAACGCCGGCGAGGTGCTGGTGGACGGGAAGAGCCTCCAGCGGGAGCCCCGGGCCTGCAAGCGGCGGATCGGGTATCTGCCGGAGGTGCCGCCGCTCTACGACGAGATGACCGTGCGGGATTTCCTCGCCTTCGTCTGCCAGCTGCGGGAGGTAGCGGGCCGCGCGATCCCGGACCACGTGCGGGAGATCATCGACCTGTGCGCGCTGAACGAGGCGGCCGGGCGGCCCATCGGCAAGCTCTCCAAGGGCTACCGGCAGCGGGTGGGCATTGCCTCCGCCCTCTGCGGCGACCCGGCGACGGTGGTGCTGGACGAGCCCACCGTGGGCCTCGACCCCCGGCAGGTGGTGGAGACCCGGGAGCTGATTGCCGAGCTGGGCAAGCGGCACGCGGTGGTCTTCTCCTCCCACCAGCTCTCGGAGGTGCTGAAGCTCTGCGACCGGGTGGTGATCCTCCACCAGGGCCGCGTGGTGCGCGAGGCGAAGCTGGACGAGCTGAGCGGCGAGGGCGGGCCGCGCCTGCGCCTGCGGGCCATGGGGAGACCCTCGCGGCTGATCCCCGCCCTGCGCGGGCTGGAGGGGGTGCGGCGGGTGCGCCCGCTGCCCGACAGCGATGGCGCCGTCACCTCCTGCGAGATCGAGGGCGCCCCGGGGGAGCGGAACCTGCAGGCGCGGCTGTTCCGCCTGCTGGCGTCCCTCGACGCGCCGATCCTCCTGCTGATGCCCGGGGACGACAGCCTGGAGCGGGTCTTCCTGAAGCTGACGTCGGGGGAGAATGGGTGAGGAGACAGCGTAATGCTTTTCTCAGATAAAAAGACTACATGTCAGCTTAAGACCAGCCCTTCTGTCGCTGCGGCGACATCTCCCCATCGGAGATGGGGAGATAGGGGTCAAAGTGTTTAGTCTCTCAAAAACCTCCCCAGCTTGCTGGGGAGGGGGACCGCCGCCCTCCGCGGGGCGGCGGTGGAAGGGCTGGTAATGCATTCATATTTGAGCATCGTATAAACAGGATCAGAACAGGAGCGTAGCATGATCGCGATCTGGAGGCGGGAGCTGCAGGCGTATTTCTACACCCCGGTGGGCTATGTCTACATGGGGGTTTTTCTGGCGCTCTCCTCCGGGCTTTTTATCGTGCAGATGCTGGCGCAGCGCTCCACCGACCTGGTCACCTTCGTCGGGCTGATGAGCTATCTGTGGATGCTGCTCTGCCCGGTGCTGACCATGCGCCTCCTGGCCGAGGAGCGGCAGAAGCGGACGGACCAGCTGCTGCTGACCAGCCCGGTCTCGCTGCCGGCGATGGTGCTGGGGAAGTACCTGGCTGCCCTCACCGTGCTGCTGGCGACGGTGGCGCTGACGCTGGTCTATGTGGCGGTGGTGGCGGTCTACGGGACGGTCTTCCCGGCGGAGACCGCGACGGCGTACCTCGGCTTTGTCCTGCAGGGCTGCGCCTTCGTGGCGGTGGATCTGCTCTGCTCGGCGCTGACCCGCTCCCCGACCGCCGCGGCGGTGATGGCGCTGGGGGTCAACTTCGCTCTCTGGATGATGGATCTGGTGACGGACAGCGTGCCGCAATGGCTGGCGGAGGTGCTCTCCTTCCTGAGCCTCTACGCCCGCAACGAGCCCTTCCTGATGGCGCAGCTCTCCTTCGCGAGCTGCCTGTACGATCTGACGGTGGCGGCGGCCTCCCTGGCGGCCATCGTCTGGATCCTGGACCGGAGACGGCGGTAAGGGAGGGCGAAGCATGCAGAGACTGAAACACGGGATCTCGGCGCTGGGCGGCCGCCTCCGCCGTCTGCGCGGCGGCGCGCTGCCGACGGCCCTGCTGGCCCTGCTCCTGGGGGCGGGGCTGGCGCTGAACCTGCTGGCCGGGGCGCTGGAGCAGCGCTACGCCCTGCGGGTGGACAACTCCTTCAACGCGCTGACCACCTCCTCCGAGACGACCCGCAGCGTGCTGCGGGAGCTGCGGCACCCGGTGCACGTGTGGGCCCTCTACAGCCGGGGCTCCGAGGACGAGGCGGTGCTGGCCCTGCTGGAACGCTACGCCGCCATGAGCGACCAGTTCACCTGGGAGCAGGCGGACGTCACCGTGAACCCGACGCTCCTGACCCGCTTTCGGGCGGCGACCGAGTCCGAGAGCCTGGGGAACGACTGCCTGGTGGTCTGGTGCGAGGCGACGGACCGCTACCGCGCCCTCTCCTACACGGACTTCATCGGCCAGTCCTTCGACCCGGAGACCGGCGCCTACGAGTACGCCAGCTGGACCTACGAGCAGGCGCTGACCTCGGCGGTGGTCTATGTGACGCAGGAGCAGGTCCGGCGGGTGATGATCCTGCAGGGGCAGGGGGAGCTGGACGCGAGCGCCGCGGAGCCCCTGGCGGCTCTGTGGGACGCCAACGCCCTGGAGGTGGCCTACTTCGCCCTCGGCACGACGGAGACGGAGCTGACCCCGGAGGACCTCCTGGTGGTGCTCTCCCCGCAGCGGGACCTGACCGACGACGAGCTGCGGCGGCTGACCGACTTCGCCCTCGACGGGGGCAGCATCCTGTTCACCTGCGATTTCACCGACCGGACGGCGCGGATGCCGAACTATCTGACCCTCCTAAGGTACTACGGCTTCGCCCCCAAGGAGGGGGTGGTCATCGCCGCGGAGAACGACCGGGCGGGCTACTACGACAGCAACCGCATGTACCTGATCCCGCGCATGGCCTCCACCGAGATCACGGCCCCCATGGTGGCGGCGAACACGGCGACCCTGCTGCTGCTGGGCAGCCGCGCCTTCGACTGGCCGGAGGAGGCGGACGCCGCCCTGGAGACCGCCGTGGTGCTGCGCTCCGGCGAGGACGCGTATCTGCGGAGCCTCGGGGACGGGCGGCTCTCGCTGGAGAAGAGCGAGCAGGACGAGGAGGGCCCCTTCGCCCTGGCCCTCTCGGCGCGCCGCGTGACCGAGCGGGGGGAGGTCTCCCGCGCCTTCATCCTGGGCTCCTCTACGCTTCTGACCTCCTCGGATCTGTACGCCATGACGGACGCGGAGGAGTTCATCATCCGGGTGACGGAGTACCTCCTCGGGGAGCACCAGCCCGCCGCGGACATCATGGCGAAAAACGCCATCCGCCCCGGCCTCACCGCCCGCTCCGTCTTCGGCGGCACGCTGGCGGCCATCCTGCTCCCCGTGGGCGTGGCCTTCGCGGCCTTCGCGGTGCTGTCCTGGCGGCGGAGGCTGTGACGGGGCGTCCGGAGAAAGGCGAAGGCGGAAGACTTGCTTTTTCCCCGCAAACGTGCTATCATCGCGGCACAGGCGATGAAGGGCCTGACCTTTTTTGGACGCCCGGGACAGCGAGCGCGCGGCGGTGGGAGGCGCGCAGGGGCGGCGCGGGAAAGGTCTTCCCAGCCCGGAGCCGCGGCCAATCCCCGCCGGTCCATCCCCGTGAACGGATGAAAATGAGAGGATCGGTCCGCCGGCGGGCGGACGGGTCAAGCCGGGTGGTACCGCGAACGCAGTCGAGAGATTCAAACTGCCTTCGTCCCTGCAGAACACAGCCAGGGCGGAGGCTTTTTGCTTTCCGCCGGATCCGGACGGCAAAACAACAGGAGGAAGAGAGAACCATGGCCAAGAACAAGGAGAACAAGCAGGACTTCGTCACCTTCATCACCCCCCGCAGCGAGGACTTCTCCCAGTGGTACACCGACGTCATCACCCAGACCCAGCTGTGCGACTACGCGCCGGTGCGGGGCTGCATGATCGTCCGGCCCTACGGCTACGCGATCTGGGAGCGGATCCAGGCGGAGATGGACCAGCGCTTCAAGGAGCACGGGGTGGAGAACGTGTACTTCCCGATGCTGATCCCGGAGAGCCTGCTGCTCAAGGAGCAGGAGCACGTCGAGGGCTTCGCGCCGGAGGTGGCCTGGGTCACCCAGGGCGGCACCGAGAAGCTGACGGAGCGCCTGGCCGTGCGTCCGACCTCCGAGACGATCTTCTGCGCCATGTTCGCCAAGTGGGTGCAGACCTGGCGCGACCTGCCGATGAAGTATAACCAGTGGTGCTCCGTCATGCGCTGGGAGAAGGCGACCCGCCCATTCCTGCGCACCAGCGAGTTCCTCTGGCAGGAGGGCCACACCCTCCACGCCTCCATGGAGGAGGCCCAGAAGATGACCCTGGACATGCTCGAGGTCTACCGGGAGTGTGCCGAGGACGTGATGGCCCTGCCGGTCTACGTCGGCCAGAAGAGCGAGAAGGAGAAGTTCGCCGGCGCCCGCGCCACCTACTCCATGGAGGCCATGATGCAGGACGGCAAGAGCCTGCAGGCCGGCACGAGCCATAACTTCGGCACCAACTTCGCCGAGGCCTACAACATCCAGTTCCAGAACAAGGAGGGCAAGCTGCAATACGCGGAGGAGACCAGCTGGGGCGTCTCCACGCGGCTGATCGGCGCCATCGTCATGACCCACGGCGACGAGCGCGGCCTGCGCCTGCCCCCGCGCATCGCCCCGATCCAGGCGGTGATCCTGCCCATCGCGGCCCACAAGCCCGGCGTCACCGAGGCCTGCGAGAAGCTCTTCCAGGAGCTGAAGGCCGCGGGCATCCGCGTCAAGCTCGACGACCGCGACAGCGTCTCCGCCGGCTTCAAGTTCAACGACTGGGAGCTCAAGGGCGTGCCCGCCCGCCTCGAGGTGGGCCCCCGCGACCTGGAGAACGGCGTGGTGACGGTCTTCCGCCGCGACACCTGCGAGAAGACCACCCTGCCGCTGGAGGGCATCGCCGACGCCGTGAAGGCGCTGCTGGACGAGATCCAGAAGGGCCTCTACGACCAGGCCAAGGCCTTCCGCGACGCGCACACCTACACCGTCAGCAGCATGGACGAGCTGGGCGAGGCGGTGGAGAAGGGCTTCGCGAAGGCCATGTGGTGCGGCGACCGCGCCTGCGAGGACGAGATCAAGGCGAAGTTCAACGCCTCCTCCCGCAACATGCCCTTTGACCAGGCGGCCCACCGCTTCGGCGACCGCTGCGTCTGCTGCGGCAAGCCCGCGGACAAGGTCATGTATTTCGCCAAGGCGTACTGATCCGGCGCGGGGAGGGCGGCGACGCCGCCCCTCCGCCCTGCCGGGCAATGGAGGGTTCCCATGATTGAGCTACGCAATGTGAGCAAATCCTTTGTCACAGCGGACGGGCCGGTGGAGGCGCTCCGCCGGGTCTCGCTGACGATCCGCGACGGGGATATCTACGGCATCATCGGCATGTCCGGGGCGGGAAAATCCACCCTGGTGCGCTGCATCAACATGCTGGAGCGCCCCACGGAGGGCAGCGTGCTCCTGGACGGCCAGGACCTGGGCGTGCTGGGCAAGAAGGAGATCCAGCAGATGCGTCACCGGGTGACGATGATCTTCCAGTCCTTCAATCTGCTCATGCAGCGCAACTGCCTGAAGAACGTGATGTTCCCCCTGCTGATGAGCGGGGTGAACAAGAAGGACGCGGAGGCGAGGGCGCAGGAGCTTCTGCAGACCGTGGGCCTGCCGGACAAGGCGAGGGCCTACCCGGCGCAGCTCTCCGGCGGCCAGCAGCAGCGCATCGCCATCGCCCGCGCCCTGGCGACCAACCCCTCCGTGCTCCTGTGCGACGAGGCGACCTCCGCCCTGGACCCCAAGACCACCCACGCGATCCTCGAGCTGATCCGGGAGATCAACCGGAAGACGGGGATCACCGTGATCGTCATCACCCACCAGATGAGCGTGGTGCAGGAGATCTGCAACC
>CAMVAJ010000043.1 GCA_947165425.1 uncultured Clostridia bacterium | reverse complement strand
TTGCTGGGGAGGGGGACCGCCGCCCTCCGCGGGGCGGCGGTGGAAGGGCCGGTTTGGCAGATGATATAAAATGAGATGCAGCAGTGGGGAGCTCCCGCCGCAGCGGGTGAGGGGTTTCCCTGCCGGCAACGTATGCTGCTGTGTTCAGAATGCATATTTAAGAGCCTGCTCAGACCTCGTCGATCGTGCACCCGCCGATGAACTCCCGCAGGAGCGAGAGCGGCGGGATCTCGTCGAGGATCCGCTCGTCGATATCCTGGAGATAGTGCAGCAGCTTCATCAGGCGGCGGGAGGCCAGATAGCCCTCCGCCTCCGGCGGGACCGCCCGGAGCAGGCCCCGGGCGAAATGCCCCAGGACGGGCAGCTCGTAGTGCAGGGCGGTGTTGAACACGCTGTCCGCCTGCTCCTGGAAGGGGAAAATCCACTTTTCCTCCCCCTGCCGGACGCTGGGCCACATGGCCAGGGTCTCCTCCGGCGAGGTGCCGCGGAAGCGGTTGTCCCGGACAATCCGGCGCAGCAGGCGCACGTCGGTGGTGCGGATGCGGTTGTGGTCGTCCAGGTTCAGGCAGGTCAGCGCGCTGACGAAGATCCGGTGGATGGCCTCCTGCGGGATGGACGCCGAGAGGGCGGGGTTCAGGGCGTGGATCCCCTCCACGATCAGGATCTCCCCCTCCCCCAGGCGCAGGGGCTGCCCCTGCTTCTCCCGCCGCCCGGTGACGAAGGAGAAGCGCGGGATCTCGACCTCCTCCCCGCGCAGCAGGCGGTTCACGTCCGCCTGGAAGCGCTCGAGGTCGAGGGTCCGCAGGTGCTCTAAGTCGAGGGTGCCGTCCGGCTCCCGGGGGATCGCGTCCCGGTCCAGATAGTAGTCGTCCAGGGAGAGGCGCCAGGCGCGCCGCCCCTTGACCCGCAGCTGCACCGCCATCCGCCCCGCGAAGGTCGTCTTCCCGGAGGAGGAGGGGCCCGCCACCAGCACGACCCGGCGGTCCTCCGCCACGATGCGCTCGGCGATCTCCCCCATGGCCAGGTCGTGGAGCACCTCGTTGACCCGGATGAACTCCCGCAGGCCGCCGCCGCGCTGCAGGGCCGTCAGGTCCGCGACGTTGGTCACGCCCAGGATCCCGCACCAGCGCCCGCTCTGGGCGAAAACCGCCATGTGCTTGGGCCGCGAGAGGTAGGTCTCCGCCCGCGCCGGATCCGCCTCCGAGGGCAGGAGCAGCGCGAAGCCGTCCCCCTCCGCCTTCGCCAGGCCGAAGACCGGCACGCTCCCCGTGTCGGGGGCCATGACGCCGTAGAAATACTCCGCCATCTCGCCGCAGCGGTAGACGCGGAACCAGTCGTAAGGCCGGGTGCGCAGCAGCGCCGCCTTGTCCTCCTGCCCGTCGGCGGCGAAGTAAGCGATCGCCCGCTCCCGGTCCCAGATCTCCTGGGTGAAGGGCAGGCGCGCCGCGGTGATCCGCCGCATCTCCTCCCCGAGGCCGTCCAGGTCCGCCTGCTCCACCTCGCGGCCGGGGAGGCGGATCAGCACGCCGCCGTGGACGGAGTGCTCGATGCGCACCCGCTGCCCCGGCATGCGCCGCCGCAGCGCCAGCAGCGCCACAAAGCGGAGGGAGCGCTCGTAAATGCGCCGGCCCTCCTCGTCCCGCAGGGTGATGGGGGCGATCTCCCCGCCGCCCTCCAGCGGCGCGGCAAGATCCACGGACAGGCCGCCGAACATGGCCGCCAGGGTGTCCGGCCGCAACAGGCCCAGCGCCGAGAGCGCCTCGCCCGCGGCGGTCCCCTCCGGGAGCGTAACGGTGTGTCTTCCGCTTACGATTTTCATGTTTTCTGTCTCCTGTCCCATTTCGCCGGGGCACGAGGCCCATCGTTTCATTGGTTACTCCGCCGCGGTTGCCGCCTCCCGGCGCGCCTGCGCCAGCGCCCGCGTCTCGCGGATCAGGATCTCCGCCAGGTCGCCGGTAACCTTCCGCGGGGGCTGCCCCTTGACGAAGAGGGCGCCCTCCCCGTCCCGGCCGCCGCCCGCGATGCCGATGTCCGCCTCCCGGGCCTCGCCGGGGCCGTTGACCACGCAGCCCATGACCGCCACCTTCAGCGGGACGTCCAGGTCGGCCAGCGCCGCCTCCACCCGCCGGGCGATGCCCTCCAAATCCACCTGCGTCCGCCCGCAGGTCGGGCAGGCCACCAGCTGGATCCCCTTCCGCCTCAGGTCCAGCGCCCGGAGGATGTCCCAGGCGGCCTTCGCCTCCGGCACGGGGTCGCCGGTGAGGCTGACGCGGATCGTGTCGCCGATACCGTCCGCCAGCAGGCTCCCGATGCCGATGGCGCTCTTGATGGTGCCCTGGCCCGGAAGGCCGGCCTCCGTCACGCCCACGTGCAGCGGATAGCCGCAGCGCCGCGCCGCGAGGCGGTAGGCGGCGATGGTCAGCCGCACGTCGGAGGACTTCATCGACAGCACGATATCGTCGAAGCCCGCCCGCTCCAGCATCGCCGCGTGGTTCAGGGCACTCTCCACCAGGGCCTCGGCGGTGACGCCGCCGTAGCGGTCCAGCAGGTCCCGCTCCAGCGAGCCGCTGTTGACGCCGATGCGGATGGGGATGTGGTGGGCCCTCGCGCAGTCCGCCACGGCGCGGACGTTCGCCTCGCCGCCCACGTTCCCGGGGTTCAGGCGGAGCTTCGAGATGCCGTTCTCCGCCGCCCGGATCGCCAGGCGGTGGTCGAAATGGATGTCCGCCACCAGCGGCACCGGCGAGCCGTCCACCAGCGCCCGGACCGCCGCGGCGGCCTCCTCGGTGTTCACGGTCACCCGCACCAGGTCGCAGCCCGCCGCCGCCAGCGCGCGGATCTGCTTGAGCGTCGCCGCCGCGTCGTGGGTGGGCGTGTTGGTCATGGACTGCACCAGCACCGGCGCGCCCCCGCCCAGGGGGAGATTTCCGATATGGACTTGCCTGAGGGATGCCATCGCGCCGTCCTCCTTTATCTGAACAGATTCATCACGTCGCGGAAGGTGAGGAAGATCATCAGCCCGAAGAGCAGCGCCATGCCCACCAGGTTCACCACGGCCTCGCGCTTGGGCTCGATGGGCTTGCGCCGGATGGCCTCCAGCACCAGGAACAGGAAGCGGGAGCCGTCCAGGCCCGGGATGGGCAGCAGGTTCATCAGGCCCAGGTTGACCGAGATCGTCGCCAGCAGGGAGAGGAAGGCGTCCAGGCCCCCGGCGCGCACCTCCTGGGTGATGATGGAGATGGTGCCCACCGGCCCCGCCGTCTGGTCCAGCCCCTCGCCGGTGGTGACCAGGTTTTTCAGCGCCCGCAGGATCGCGCCGCTGACATAGACCCACTGCGCCCCGGCCTCCCGGGCCGCCTCGACCATGGTCAGGCTCTGCCGCTCCACGGTCTGCACCCGGGCGGAGATCATCACGCCGATGCGGGACCGGCTCTCCTCCGCGTCCCAGAAGGGGGTCACGGAGGTGGCGACCGTCTCCTCCCCGCGCCGGAGCGTCAGCGCCAGCGGCGCGTCCCCCTCCCGCCAGGCCCCGATGGCCTCCAGCAGAGTGTCCGTCGTCCCGTCCAGCACCTCCGCGCCGTTGACCTGGGTGATCACGTCCCCCGACTGCAGGCCGGCCTGGGCCGCGGGGCTCCCCGCCGTCACGTCGGAGACATAGGGCTCCACCCCCGTCACCACGCCGACGCCGCCGATCCACAGCCACAGGAAGAGCACCAGGTAGGCCAGGATGAAGTTCATCCCCGGCCCCATCAGCACCACCAGCATCCGCTTCCACACGGCCTGCTTGCCGAAGGCGCGGGGGTCGTCCGTCTCCTTGCCCTCCACGTCGTCCTCGCCGTAGAAGGCGTTGTAGCCGCCCAGGGGCAGCAGGCGCAGGGAATAGTCCGTCTCGTGCTTTTTGCTCTTCCAGCTCAGGAGCTTCGGCCCGAAGCCGATGGAGAACTCCTTCACCGCGATGCCCGTCAGCCGGGCCATCAGGAAATGTCCGAACTCGTGGATGGCGATCAGGATGCCCAGCAGCAGGATCGCCAGCAGGATATAGACCAGTGTGCTCATCTTTCCCTATCTGTCCTCGTCGCTTACGCGTTGCCCTCGCGGAGCCGCTGCGCCACAAAGGCGCGGGCGCGGCGGTCCGCCTCGTAGATGTCCTCGATGGTGTCGGCGGGCAGACCGGGCAGGGCCTCCACCGCCGCCGAGACCAGGCGGGTGATGCCGCCGAAGGGGATCTCCTCCCGCAGGAAGGCGGCCACCGCCGCCTCGTTCGCGCCGTTGAGCACGGTGCAGGCCGCGCCGCCCGCCGCCAGGCACTCGCCCGCCAGGCGCAGCGCCGGAAACTTGACCGGATCCCCCGGCTCGAAGGTCAGGCTCCCCATGCGGATCAGGTCCAGCGGCTCCCCGCCGGTGGGGATGCGCTCCGGGTAGGCCATCGCGTAGGCAATGGGCACGCGCATGTCCGGCACGCCCAGCTGGGCCAGCACCGCGCCATCCCGGAACTCCACGGCGGAGTGGACGATGCTCTGCGGGTGCACGACCACCCGGATCTTCTCCGCCGGCATGTCGAAGAGCCAGCGGGCCTCCATGATCTCTAAAGCCTTGTTGAACATGGACGCGGAGTCCACGGTGATCTTCGCGCCCATGGACCAGTTCGGGTGCCGCAGCGCCTCCGCCGGCGTCGCCGCGTCGATCCGCGCGCGGTCCCAGGTGCGGAAGGGCCCGCCGGAGGCCGTCAGCCACAGGGAGACCGGCTGATTGTCCGCCCGCCCCTGCAGGCACTGGAAGATGGCGCTGTGCTCCGAGTCCACGGGCAGCAGCGGCTTCCCCGCCCGCCGGGCCAGGTCGGTGACCAGGTGGCCGCCGGTCACGAGGGCCTCCTTGTTCGCCAGCAGCACCTGCCGCCCGGCCCGCAGGGCGTGCAGCACCCCCGCCAGCCCCGCGATGCCCACCACGCTGACGAGCACCATGTCCGCCGGCACCTCCGCCGCGGCGACGCGCAGCGCCTCCTCCCCGAAGGCGAAATGGCAGAAGCGCAGATCCTCCGGGATCTCCGCCGGGTCGATCGGCTCCGTCAGCCCGGCAAAGGCGGGCCGGAACTCCCGGACCTGCTCGAAGAGCTTCTCCCTGTTCCGGTGCGCCGTCAGCGCCGTCACCCGGAAGCGATCCGGGTGCAGCCGCACCAGGGACAGCGCCTGGGTGCCGATAGATCCGGTGGAGCCGAGAATGGAAAGCGTGCGCACCGCGCGGTTTGACTGCATGGGGACCTCCTGAAACTTAATCTGGGCCTGAAGAACCAGCCCCTCCACCACCGCCCCGCGGAGGGCGGTGGTCCCCCTCCCCAGCAGAGCTGGGGAGGTTTTTGATTACATCATCTTTTGCATCCCAATCCTATTGATAAACGGAGATTGCCGGATACAGCCCCAATCTCCCCAGCTTGCTGGGGAGATGTCGCCGCAGCGACAGAGGGGCCGGTCTCCTCCGTATGAATTCCCATTTCCCAGCAACCGAGAAGCCATCGCAGCAGCAGAGGGGTCGGTTTCATGATTCACTGACTCCCATACGCTCATACCTGGTCCGGTAATGAATTGAGCGCTGGCTGCATATCTCCGCGATTCTTTGACACACAGCATCAAAATCCGAATCAATCTGGGCGTTCGTAAACCGTATTACCTCAATTCCAACCTGATTCAGAACAGCTGTCCTGCCCTCATCATAGGCTTTTCCATCCAGGGTCGCATGCTGTTCGCCGTCCACCTCAATTGCGAGGCGCAGCGCGGGGCAAAAGAAATCCAGAATGTAGTAACCAACCGGTGACTGCCTGCGAAATTTCCATGGGGCCTTACGCAGATACTGGAACCAGAGCTTTGCCTCTGGCTCAGTCATATTTTTCCGCATTTCCAAGGATCGCGCCTTGATCACATGAGCTGTTACCGGCATTTGCAATCGCCTCTCACGCTGGTGAAACCAGCCCTTCCACCGCCGCCCCGCGGAGGGCGGCGGTCCCCCTCCCCAGCAAAGCTGGGGAGGTTTTTGATTACGCTGCAATTTGCTTTCCTAAACGGCATATGATAAACAAAGTCTGCTGGATACAGCCCAATCTTCCCAGCTCGCTGGGGAGATGCCGCCGCAGCAGCAGAGGGGCCGGTCTCTTATACATACATAATACTGCAATAGCTCAATCAGTCATTCAACCAATCCAAAGAATCTGGATACTGATAATTCAGGCTGTTATCTTTGCAGTATTGCGCAGCGTAGCTGTTGCGATTAACAGTGATCATGAGCTTGTCACATCCAAAAAACGCCTCATCCCCTATGTAAGTCACTCTTTCTGGAATGTTAATCTTTGCAAGACTATTGCACCCAGAAAATGCTTTAGTCCCAATGCTGGTCAAGCTGTCAGGAATGTTGATTTCTGTCAAATTGCTGCACCAAGAAAACGCACTATCTCCAATGCTGGTCACGCTGTCTGGAATGTAAACCTGCGTCAGATTATTGCATAAAGAGAACGCACTCATGCCAATACTAATCACACTATTTGGTATGTTAATCTGTGTCAAATTAGTACACGAAGAAAACGATGCATTTCCTATACTGATTACGCCATCAGGTAAATTGATCCGCATTAGTTTTTCACAGGAACTGAACGAACCATCTCCAATATGAACAATCCCTTCAGGAATAGTATATTCACTCTCTGTCTTTGAAATAGGATAGCATATTAAAGATTTATCCGTTTTGCTGAATAACACTCCATCTATCATAGTAAAGCACTTGTGATCTGGTGATATTGATATAGTCGTCAGATTGTTACATCTAACAAACGGATTGGCTCCTATACTCGTCACGTTGTCAGGTAAACTTATTTGTGTCAAGCCCTTGCACCAAGCGAAAGCGGAATCTTCTATGGTAACCACACTATCAGGTATATTAATCTGTGTCAAGTTATCGCAATGATGAAATGCAGACTTCCCTATACTGATCACACTGCCCGGTATATTGATCTGCGTAAGATTGCTACAAGAAGCAAATGCTTCTTTATCGATTATAGTCACGCTGTCCGGTATGCTGATTTGAGTCAGGTTGCTACGATAAAACGCGGCATTACCAATCCTGGCAATTCCTTGGGGAATAGCATATTTCTTGTCAATCTTAGATGATGGATAACTAACAAGTCGTTTGTCTGGCTTGCTGAAAAGCACTCCATCTATTATCGCAAGATACATATGTTCCTGCGACACAAAAAATGTTTTAAGATTATCACATCCAGAAAACGGATTGTTTCCAATACTGATCACACTATCCGGTATGCTAATTTGTTTCAGGTTTTCACAAGCACCAAAAGCACTATCTCCTATGCTATTTATACTATCTGGTATATCAATATCCGTCAGACTTTTACACCAATAAAACGCACTATTTCCAATCCTGGTCACAGTTTTGCCATCTAAATATGACGGAACCGTGAGTTTCTCTGCCTTTCCTTGATACTTTACAATCTCCGCCGTTCCATCTTCCAGCAAAGCATAAGTATAATCCCCGCTCGTAAAGATCTCACGCCCTGGTTCTTCCGCCAAAGCCAAGCCCATAGCCAGCATGCCGATAGACAACAGACAGGCAAGAATGTTCACATAGCGTTTCAATATTAGTTCCTCCTTGTACTATTATTTTGCTTGTCTCCGTGTGGAAACCTCATTCGCCACCCATCCTTGCATGATGGGGAGGTTTCTGATTACATCATCTATTGCGTTTTAGATCGTATAAACGCAGGCGTCGGATACAGCCCTATCTCCCCAGCTTGCTGAGGAGATGCCGCCGCAGCGACAGAGGGGCCGGTCTCCTCCGTACATCTTTAGCCATGTAAGATTCCGTTGAATCCCCGTTTTCTGCAACCGAAAAGCCATCGCCGAAGCAACTGAGCGGTCGGTTTCCGCCTTCATTATAGTATTTTCACCACCCAGTGTCAATTTGCCCGCCGCCCTTTGCATTTTCCCCCAAATCCGCTATACTTCTCTCAGGCGAAAGAGAGGGGGGACGCGGAGCAATGGAGCATCTGGTCACACCGGCGGAGGCTGGGCGGAGCGTGCGGGATCTGGCGCGGCATGTGCTGCAGCTCAGCGAGGGCGCGATCCGCCGCGCGAAATGGGAGGGGCGGCTCACGGTGGACGGCGCGCCGCGCCGGATCACCGAGGCGGTACGGGCCGGGGAGATCCTGGCCTTCCTACCGCCGGCGGACGAGCCGGTTTTCATGCCCCGGCCCCTGAACCGGGCGCTGGACATCCCCTGGCGCGACGGGCGGCTGCTGGTCATCGACAAGCCCGCGCCCATGGCCAGCCAGAGCAGCCGGAACCACCCGGACGACTCCCTGGAGAACGCGGTCTACGCCTTTTTAGGCTGCCCGGAGCGGTTCGTCTACCGGCCCGTCAACCGCCTGGACAAGGGCACCAGCGGGCTGATGCTCGTGGCCCTGGACGGGGCGGAGCAGGCGCGGCTGCAGCGGCTGCTGCACACGCCGGTCTTCCGCCGGGAATATCTCGCCGTCACCGACGGCCTGCCCCCGGAAGCGGAGGGCGTGATCGACGCGCCCATCGGCAAGGCGGAGGGCGCCACCATCCGCCGGGAGTGCCGCCCGGACGGCCAGCCCAGCCTCACCCGCTACCGCGTGCTGGAGACCGCGGGCCGCCGCGCCCTGCTGCGCCTGCGCCTGGAGACCGGCCGCACCCACCAGATCCGGGTCCACCTCGCCTCCCTCGGCTGTCCGGTGTTCGGCGATTTCCTCTACGGCACGGAGTCCCCGCTGCTGCCGGGGCGCTTCGCGCTGCACTCGGCGGAGGTCACCTTCCCCACCTTCGAGGGGGAGACCATTCACCTGGCCTCGCCGCTGCCGTCGGCGCTCAGGGCGCTGCTCAGCGCCCCGGCGAGCCAGTCCAGCCCCCGCTGACGCTCGGCGGCCAGCCGGTCCTCCACCTCCGGCGAGGGGAGGCCCTCCGCCCCCGGCGTCCAGCCCGTGAGCGCGAAAAGCTGGTCGATCCGGCTGTTCTTGGAGGCCGCATCGTCGTCCCGCCAGCGGCGGCAGACGGTGACCGGCTTGCCCAGGAGCGCCGCGAAGGCCGCCCCGTGGAAGGAGTCGGTCACGACCCGGGAGGCCGCCGCCATCGCCGCCAGCCACTGCAGCGGGTCCGGATTGTCGATCGCCCCGGCCCGCGCCCGCGCCTGCGCAGTGATCGCCAGGGGCCGGAGGGCCAGGCCCTCCCGCGCCGCGGTCTCCTCCGCCAGGGTCCAGTGGGCGGGCTGGTCGGAGAGGAAGTAGGTCACGAGGGTCGGCTCCGTCGCCGGTTCGCCGCACAGGGCCAGCCAGTCCGCCCGCGTCAGCAGGAAAACCGGGTCCGGCATGACCGCGATCTCCCGCCCCGGGAGGAGCCGCCGCAGGATCTCCCGCCCCGCCTCCTCCCGCACGGAGACGGCGGCGAAGGGCGAGACGCATTTCTGCAGAATGCGCATCTTGCGGGGCGAGGGCATGGCGGCCACCCCCAGCGATGGGGCGTAGCTCACCCGCGGCTGCTCCTTCGGGGCGAAGGCGAAAAAGTAGTTCGGGTTCAGCCACTCCGGCGACCAGATCTGGTCGCTCCCGCACAGCAGCACGTCGCAGCCCGCCGCGGCCCGGCGCAGCGCCGGGCGGTCCGGGCAGGGCGCGGAGAGGGTCAGCCGCTCCCGGAGGAAGCGCTCGAAGCCCGCCGTGTTGCGCGCGCCCTTTCCCCGCCGCCGCAGGACGCTGTCCAGCACCACCGCCGGGGAGTTCCCGCTGGAGAGGAGGTTGCGCACCTGCTCCGCCCGGCTCGGCCTGTAGTCCAGGCCCAGGGGCGTCCAGCCCAGGCCCCGCAGCGCCGTCTGCAGCGCGTAGGCCTGCAGCGCCGAGCCGCAGTTCTCGTTGTGCAGAAAGGTCATGATCCCCGCCGTCTTCATCGCTCGCACTCCTTTGCTCCTCCGGGCATCCCGCCCGCTGCCCTGATCGTACCACAAACGGGCCAAAACCGCCAGAGGGCGCGCCCCGTCTCCGCACCATAGGGGCCCGATTCTGCATTTTTCCTGTGTCCAACTTGACTTCGCGCCCGATCGGCGGTATATCATGGGACAAAACCACTATGGGAGGGGACGGCGCATGCTGCGGTTCGGGCTGATCGGGGAGACCCTGGGGCACTCGGCCTCCGTGCCGATCCATCGGGCGCTCTACCGCCTTTTGGGGGTCGAGGCGGACTACGCCCTCTATCCCCTCCCCCGCGCCTCCTTCCGCGGCGGCGCGGCGGCGCTGCTGGCGGAGCTGGACGGCTTCAACGTCACGATCCCCTACAAGCGGGACATCATGCCGCTGCTGGACGGGCTCACGCCCGCGGCGGAGGCCATCGGCGCGGTCAACACCGTGCTGCGCCGGGGGAACCGCCGCATCGGCGACAACACCGACGCCGAGGGCTTCGCCGCCATGCTGCGGCTCCACGGGCTCGATCCCGCCGGGCAGCCCTGCTATATCCTCGGCACGGGCGGGGCCTCCGCCGCCTGCGCGGCCGCCCTGCGCAGCCTGGACGCGGCGAGCGTGACCCTGGTCTCCCGCCGCCCCGCCGGCGGCGCCATCGGCTACGAGGCGCTGACGGAGACCGGCTGCGGCCTGCTGGTCAACGCCACCCCGGCCGGGATGCTCGGGCAAGCCGACCGCTGCCCGCTGACGGAGCGCCAGCTGCAAACCCTGCTCCCCCGCCTGACCGGCGTCGCCGACGTGGTCTACAACCCGCCCCGCACGCCCCTCACCTTGGCCGCCCAGGCCGCGGGCGTCCCCGCCTGCACGGGCGGCGCCATGCTCGTCGCCCAGGCAGTGGCGGCGGAGCGGCGCTGGCTCGGCCTGTCGATCCCCGACGACGTGATTCCTGCCCTTCTGGAGGAGGTTCATCTGACATGAAGCGTTTTCTGATTCTCAACGGCCCGAACATCAACCTCACCGGCCTGCGCGAGAAGGAGGTCTACGGCGACCGGAGCTACGACAGCCTGCTCCGGGAGCTGAAGGCCCACGCGGACCGCATCGGCGTGGAGCTCGTCTGCGTCCAGTCCAACCACGAGGGGGCGCTGATCGACGCGATCCAGAAGGCCTGGCTCGACGGCCTGGACGGCATCGTCCTCAACCCCGGCGGCTACACCCACACCTCCGTGGCCCTGCGGGACGCCATCGCCTCCGTCCCCATCCCCACGATCGAGGTCCACATGTCCAACATCCACGCCCGCGAGTCCTTCCGCCGCACCTCGCTGACCGCCCCGGTCTGCCGGGGCCAGATCGTCGGCTTCGGCTTCCGCGGCTACCGCATGGCCCTCGACGCCCTGGCGGAGGAGTGAGACAGATTGAACAAAGACCTGACGTCAGGCGCTCGTCTGCCGTCAGGTCTTTGTCTTGGAATCAGATCCGCTTCGCCAGCGTCTCGGGGTTCGCCGCGTAGAGCAGCGCGGTGTCGCGGGTGATCCGGCGCTCCCGCACCAGCCGGGCCAGCTCCGCGTCCATGGAGAGCATGTTCCGGTCCGTGCCGCCGTAGATCACGTTGTCGATCTGGTGGGTGCGCCCGTCCCGGATCATATTCTGGATCGCGGGGTTCACCGTCATCAGCTCGAACACCGGCGCGCGTCCGCCGTCCACGAGCGGCACCAGCCGCTGGGACACGACGGCCTTGAGCACCATGGACAGCTGCACGCGGATCTGCGCCTGCTGCTCGGCGGGGAAGGTGTCGATCATCCGGTCCACGGTCTTCGCCGCGCCGATGGTGTGGAGCGAGGAGAGCAGCAGATGCCCCGTCTCCGCGGCGGTGATCGCCGTGCGGATCGTCTCCAGGTCGCGCATCTCGCCCAGCATGATCACGTCCGGCGCCTGCCGCAGGGCCGCGCGAAGCGCGCGGGGGAAGGTGGCGGCGTCGTTGGGCACCTCCCGCTGGCTGACCATGGATTTCCGGTGCCGGTGGAGGTACTCGATCGGGTCCTCGATGGTGACGATGTGGTTCTCCCGGCTGCGGTTGATCTCGTCGACGATGCAGGCGAGGGTCGTGGACTTGCCGCTCCCCGCCGGGCCGGTCACCAGTACCATGCCGCTGCGCAGGTTCGCCAGGTCCAGCACCGCCCTCGGGATCCCCATGGCCGCCGGGTCGGGGAGCTCGAAGTTCACGATCCGGCAGATGGCGGCCACCGAGCCGCGCTGGTGGTAGGCGTTGCAGCGGAAGCGGCTGACGTTCTGGATCGCGAAGGAGAAGTCGTCGTCCCCCTCCGCGTCCAGGCGCGCCACATCCCGGTGCGCCAGCTCATACATGTCCCGCGTGAGGCGCTCCGTGTCCGCCGGGGTCAGCCGCCCCTCGGAGAGGGCGTGCATCGCGCCGGACACCTTCACGGTCACCCCCGCGCCGGGAACAAAGAAGATATCGGAGCCGCCCAGCTCGACGGCCTTTTTCAGCAGTTCTACCAGTTCCATTCGTCCTCGAAATCCTCCATTCCCTCCGAGATCTCCGCCGTCAGGCTGTGCCGGACCCAGACCGCCCGCGCCCCGCTGTAGGGGGGCTGCACCCGCAGCGCGCAGGCCAGGTTCCGGGTCCCGTCGGTCTGCGTCCAGACGATCAGATCGTTATCCAGCGCCATGTCCTCCGGCAGGCCCTCTCCGACCCGGGCATAGAAATCGGCCTCGTCCCCGCTGCCCCGGGCCGCGCTGACCAGCAGGCTGTCCAGCTCCGCCCGGCGCTCCTCCGCCTCCGCATAGAGCCGGTAGACCGCCTCGGTCACCTCGGCGGAGCGGGCGGAGAGCTTCAGGTCGTTGCGGGCCGTCATCAGGGAGAGCATGCCCAGCGCGGCCATCGCCAGGGCGACGAAAATCAGGATCAGGGACGCCGCGCCCGGCCCCAGGCTGATGCTGTTTTTCTTTCTCATCTTACTTCTCCTCGTAGCGGACCACGGGCAGCGTGAGCAGCGCCTCACCGTCCGGAGCCTCCGCCCGCACCGTCAGCCGCCGCAGGCTCCCGTAGTCCAGCGCGTCCGCGCCGCCGGTCACCGTCAGGCGATAGCCCTCCTCCGCCCGCGACCAGCCGCCCTCCGAAGCCTCGAAGCCCATCTCCCGGAGCGCGGCCTCCGGCTCCTCCGCCGCCAGCAGGCGGTCCGCCGTGTTCTGGGCCTCCTGCACCGCGAGGGCGATCCGCTCCGCCCGGTCGCTCTGCGTCCGCGCCCCGGCGAAGACCTGCATCAGGATCGTGGCGGACAGCATGAAGAATGCGATCACGATCAGCAGCTCCACCAGCAGCGCGTTGCTGCTCCTGCCTGTCCTCATGGCGTCTCCCTCCCCGCAGCCCGCAGGGCGCAGTCCACCCTGCTCCACGCGCCGCCGGACAGGATCCGCACGGTGAGCAGACCGTCCTCCATCCCGGCCTCCAGCGTCTCGGCGGGGCAGACCGTCTCGCCCATCTCCGGGTCAAAGGGCTCCGCCGCCGACATGAACCACTCCCGGAGCTCGCCCTCCCAGGCGTAGATCCGGGTGATGAACTGCTCCCCGTCGTAGGTGTTGGTCAGGGCGATGACGTCCGTATCGCCATGCCGCTCCACCGCGACGGCCCCGGCCTCGTCGTCGGAGCGGAGCATGGAGCGGACATAGGAGGCCGCCACGCGCTCCCGCCCGTGGGCCTCGGCCCGGGCCGCCGTGCCCCGGTAGGCCTTCGCCCCCAGGAGCACCATCACCGTCGCGCACAGGGCGAAAAGCCCCATCAGCAAAAACACGAACACCCCGGAGATATGATGTCTCTGGGCTCCGGAAAAGCTCACGGCGCGCTCGCCCCCTTCTCGGTGACCCAGATGTCCGGCAGGCGGTTCGAGGCGAAGGCCTCGTAGGTCACATAGTAGCGCTCCTCGTCATAGGCCAGGTGGTAGTGCTCCCGCAGGTAGTCCACCGAGCCGGGGTAGGCCCCCTCCACGGCGTAGCAGGTCAGCGCCGCCTCGCGCACGGCGCTGCGCACCAGCTCGGTCTCCGCCCGCTCCTGCCGCACGTCGATATGCAGGATCAGCGCCACCGCCGCCGCCAGCGCCAGCGCCATGAGCGCCAGCCTGAGGATGTCTTGTCTGCTCATGCTTCCGCCTCCCCGCGCTCACAGGCTCGACAGGATGCCGGCCATGGGGAGCATGACGGAGAGCAGCACCGCCCCGATCACCACCGAGAGCAGCGCCACCAGGGTGGGCTCGATGATGGACACCAGCCGGGAGATCTCCTCCTCCGCCTGCTCCTCGTAGAGGGCGGAGAGCTTGCCGAGCACCTGGTCCTCCCGCCCGGTGGCGGAGCCCATCTTCAGCATGCGGCCGTGGAGCTCCTCGAAGATGCCGGTCTCGTTCACCGCGTCGGCGAAGGATTTTCCCGCCTCCATGCCGCCGCGGACGGCCTGCACGTCGTCCGCCGCCCGCTTGTCCGTGAGGACCCGGGAGGTCATGTCCAGCGCCTCGTCAGTGGGGAAGCCGGAGGAGAGCATCATGGACATGACGCCGGCGGTCCGGGAGGCGGAGAGCTTCCGGCTCAGCCGCTCCAGCGGCGGGAATCCTTTCCGGAGCGCGGCAAGCACCTGCTCCCGCTTCCCGGTGCGCATCAGCACCGCGCCGACCAGGACCGCGATCACCGCGATGGCCACCAGCGCCAGCACCACCCAGCCCACGGCGGTGCCCACGCGCATCAGCGCCGCGCTGGACTCGCTCATCGCCACGCCCATGGAGCCCAGCACCCTCCGGAACACCGGCAGCACCGCCAGCAGCAGGATCAGCACGATCACCACCAGCATGCCGCCCAGCACCAGCGGATAGGTGACCGCCCCCGACACGGCGGAGCGGATGCGCTCCTCCCGCGCGTAGTAGGTCTCCAGGCCGCGCATCACGCGGTCCAGCTGGCCGGAGCGCTCGCCGATGCCCACCATCTCCACCAGGTAGTCCGGCCAGCGCCCGTCCGCGCGCAGCGCGTCGTAGAGCGAGCCCGTCTCCGTCACACCCTGGCTGGCGGCGCGGTACATCTCCGCGTTGGCGGAGGCGCTGTCCGCCCCCGCGAGCGTCTCCATGCCGTCGTAGAGCGGCAGGCCCGCCTCTAAGATCAGCGCCACCTGTCCGCAGAAGGTGGACAGCTCGGCGGCGGAGAGAGCGCCGTTTTTCTTGGGATTCGTCATATTCCGCATCTCCTTTGCGCAGGGCGCGCCGTCAGTAGTACCGTTCGACCGTGTAGGTCTTCACCTTGCCGATGCCGTTGACCGCCAGGGTCGGGTCGAAGAAGTGCTCCCGCCCGCCGATGTAGACCACCACCCAGGCGTGGTAGGCCTTGTCGGCGTAGCCGATCATCAGCCGCGCCGGGAGCCCCTGGGTGCGCAGCATGCAGCACATGACCGCCGAGAGATCCTGGCAGATGCCCTTGCGGCCCTTGTAGCAGCCGTCGATGTCCGGCAGCACGCCCGCCTGGATATTGAGTGCCTTGATATAGTCGTAGGCGAAGTAGGAGCCCATGAAGTCGCAGACCGTCTTATACTTCTCCTCGGCGCTCTTCCCCTTGCACAGCTCCTCCGCCTTGGCCACCGCCTCGGTGGTTTTCTTGTAGTTCACGTACTGGTTGGGGAAATAGAAGGGCGCTTCCTTGTTCGAGAGCTTCACGTTCACCGTGATCTTCCCCGCGGAGGAGTACTTTTTCCCGGAGACGTTCTCGTAGAGCTGGATCTCGTACTTGCCATCCCCCAACTGCAGGGGGAAGACCTCGAAGGCGCCGTCCCCGTTCAGGTTGTAGGTCAGGGTCTCCTGGCCCTTGATCACCCGCAGCTTCATGCGCCGGCTGTTCTTCTGCTGCAGGCTCGCCAAAAAGTAGCCGTCGGAGAGGTGCTCCGCGTCCACCTGCAGCTTGCCGTTTTTCTTCAGGCTGCTCCCGGGGCTGGCGGGCCAGTTGGCCCCCGAGGGGTTCAGCGCCAGCGCCGCGCCGCACACCATGGCCAGCAGCAGCGCCGCCAGCAGCCCGCAAAGGAGAAATCGCTTCCTCATCTGCCGCCTCCGCCGCCCGTCAGCCGGCGATGATCCGCTGGAGGGCGTCCATCTCTGTCTGAATCCGGGCCGTCAGGGGGCCGTAGTCCATCTCCCGGCGCCCGCGAAGCTGCTCGGTGATCTCCGTAACGGGCGTCAGGGCGGGGGTCAGCTCCAGATTCGCCAGCACGCCCTTGAGGGTGTGAGCCGCCTCGAAGGCCCCGTCCAGATCTCCCGCCGCGACGGACGCCGCCAGCTTGGCCGTGTTGGGCTCCCCCCTGAGCATGCCCACCATGCGCAGGTAAAAAGCCTCGTTCCCCATGCAGCGGGCGATTCCCTTTTCCGTATCCGCGCCCCACTGGCGCAGCTGCTCGATGGTCATGTGTCCGCGCTCCTTTTTCGTTTTTTTCTATTTTAATCAATTTCGGCCGTTTGCGCAAGCCGCCTCACGGCGCGGCCCGCCACCAGCAGAACTGGGTGATGTGCTCCCAGGGCAGCACGCTCAGCCAGGTGCCGTCCGGGAGGGTGAAGTACCAGGTGGTCTGGTTCTGCTGGAAGACGGAGGCGGCCTCCTCCTTCGGCACGCCCAGAATCGCCACCGCGACCCCGCCGTCGGTCACCGTCGCGGCGCGGTACTTGGAGAGGGTGCTGTTCTTCAGCAGCCAGGCGAAGCGCCGGGCCACGCCCGCGTCGGTGGAGGAGTGGAGCACCAGCGGATAGTCCAGGTAGGCCGCGAGGGCGGGCACGTCCTCCGCCGTGTAGCCGAAGCCCCGCAGCGTCCCCAGGAAGAAGGCGACGTGGTTGTCCGGCGTCCGCTTGACCAGGATATCCCCGGGCCGCAGCTCCCGCGCCAGCGTCTCCCAGTCCGGCAGGCCCGTGCGGGTGTCGTAGACGTGCCGGCCCTGATCCCAGAGCAGGCCGTCGGCCCCCGGCCACTCGCCCCGGTTCAGGGCGCTCCAGACCCATTTGACATAGCCCACGCAGTCGAACCCGTAGAGGTATTTGATCCCTTTTTTATAGTAGGAGGGGCTGTTGAGCCAGGCCTCCTGCACCACATAGTCCGGCGCCTTGGCGAAGACGTGGCTGGGGGTCTGCCCGCCGTAGAGGTAGGGCACGCCGAAGGGCAGGCGCGGCTGCACGTCCGCGCCGGTGGCCAGGTTGTACCGCGCCAGGAAGGGATTCCCCTCCTCCAGCAGGGACATAGCCGTGTCCAATAGTTGGCTCCGGCTCAGCGCCATCCGCTCGGTCAGGTTGATGGTCTCCGCCGCGTCGAAGGCCGCCGGCCCCGGGAGGCGCGGCTCCTCCGCCCCCGCCGGTTCCAGGCAGAGACAGAAGCTCAGCGCCAGCAGCAGCGCCAGAACCGCCTTGCTCACCATGAACCCCTCCTCCCGATGCTTTCGCATGCCGTCAC
The DNA here is from genome assembly GCA_947165425.1 of uncultured Clostridia bacterium. Lineage (GTDB taxonomy): Bacteria > Bacillota > Clostridia > Christensenellales > Aristaeellaceae > RUG11272. The sequence goes on along the minus strand of CAMVAJ010000043.1, from coordinate 2,190 downwards.
TCCGGGCTTTCCCTGAAGCCCGTGAGCGTGAATTGTCCCTCGCCGAAGGAGACCGTGACCGCGCCCCGCTCCCGGGTCGCCCACAGCTCGGCGTCTCCCGCCCGCTCGCGGGTCAGCTCCAGCCGGGCCTCGTCCCCGCCGGAGAGCAGGATCGCCGAGGGGGACACCGCGGCGAGATAGGCCTCCCCGCCGGAGGCCGCCGAGCCGTGGTGCGGCATCTTCAGCAGATCCGCGGGCACGGCGCTGTAGCCCTCGTAGGTCCCGGTCAGGTCGCCGCAAGTCAGCAGGCGCACGCCTCGCAGCTCAAACAGCAGCCCCAGGCTCGAATGGTTGGCGTCCTGCCCCGGGCGAACGCGCCCGCGCTCAGGCCAGAGCACCGACACCCGCCCGCCGGGCAGGTCAAAGACGTCGCCCCGCGCCGCATGGACGACCTCCGCCCCGCTTGCCTGCAGACGCCGCAGCGTCTCCAGGCACTCCGGGTCCGCGGCCGTCTCCTCCGCCCCCTCCGGGAGCAGAATCCGCCCAACGGGGATCCGATCCCGCAGCAGCTCCTCCGCGCCCAGCGCGTGGTCCCGGTGCAGATGGGTCAGCACGAGGGTGTCCACCGACAGCCGCCGCTGCCGCAGATAGGCCGCCAGCGTCGCGTCCTCCCCGCAGTCGATGACCCAGACCGCGTCCCCGTCCCGCAGCACCGCCGCGTCGGCGCTGCCGACGCTCAGCATCGTCCAGTCCGTCCCCCGGTGCGGCGGCGGGACCAGCGAGACCGCCGTCAGCAGCAGGCCCGCGCAGCCCAGGGCGAGCCGCCCGCGGCGCGGCAGACGCCACAGCCAGCCCAGCGCCGCCAGCAGCAAAAGCCAGCCCAGGGCCGTCACGAGGTTCGCCCGCGGGGTCCAGAGGGTGACGCCGGCGCTCTCCGCCAGCAGCCGCGCGCCCCCGGTCATCAGCCCGGTGGCCCAGGCGGAGAGCCGGCCCAGCAGCGGCCCGATCCACGGCACGCCCATGAGCAGCAGCCCCAGCCAGTACAGGCCCATCAGCCCCGAGGCCAGCAGCAGCGCCAGCGGGTTGAGCAGGAGCGAGAGCAGGGGCAGCTCCTGATACCAGTAAAGCATCGGCAGCAGGATCCCGGCCTGCACCGCGATCGTGGCGGCAAAGGCCCGCCACAGGCCGCGGGCGGCGCGCCCCCGGGGCCGGAAGCGCCGCGTCAGCGTGGGCGCGACGAGAATCAGCCCCAGCAGCGCCCCGTAGGTCAGGTGGAAGCCCGCGCCCGTCACCTGCCCCGGGGAGAGGAGCAGCGTCAGGATCGCCGCGGCGGAGAGCAGGTGCAGCCCCTCCGCCCGCCGGTGCCGCAGGTGCGCCCACTCCCGCAGGAGGATCAGCACCGACGCCCGGAGGACCGGCGCGCCTAAGCCCGTCAGGACGCTGTAAAAGCCCAGGCCCAGCGCCAGCACGGGGAACCGCGCCGCCCGGGGCGTCCCCAGCCGGGACAGCAGCCAGGCCAGCGCCCCGAAGAGCAGCGCCACGTGGAAGCCGCTGACCGAGAGGATGTGGGCGATGCCCAGCCGGGCGAAGGCATCCTGATCCTCCGAGGGGACCAGGCTGCGCACGCCCAGCAGCATCGCCGCCGCCCAGCCGCCGGCCTCCTCGCCCATGCGGGCCTGCAGGCCCAGCGTCAGGCGGTGCCGCAGGGCCGCGGCCAGGCCCCGGAGGCTCCGGCTGGGGCCCGTCACCACGAGGTTCGTTCTGCCGTAGAGGCCGACCCGGCAGCCCCGCTGCAGCAGGTATTCCCGAAAGTCGAAGCCGCCCGGGTTGTCCCGCCCCGACGGATGGTAGAGCGAAAAGTCGCCCGAAATCCGGACGCCGGGCGTCAGCCCCTCCGGCAGCTCGTCCGCGTAGAAGGACCAGTAGGCCCCGCCCCGCAGCGGCGTCCCGTCCAGCGTGACGTCGCGCAGGAGGGTCCGGCGCTGGCCGCGCCCGCCCTCCCGGATCTCGTCCGCTACCGTCGCCTCGACATGCCAGACCCGCGCCTCCGGCAGCGCCGGATGCCAGGCCGCCCAGCCGTAGAGGGCGAAGGCAGAGACCGTCAATGCGAAAACTGCCGCGCCGCGCGGCCCCGGCCGCCGCCCTGTCAGCAGGAGGGCCGCCAGCGCCAGCCCCGCGCCGATCAGGATCGGCCCCCTTTTCTTCTTGACC
>CAMVAJ010000042.1 GCA_947165425.1 uncultured Clostridia bacterium | reverse complement strand
GAAGTAATCGAAGCAGACCATGTCGTAGAGCTTGTAGATGGTGAAGATCAGCACAAACCTTGTGAAAAACTGCCAGAAGCCGAATCCGCTCCGGAGCCCGTCCCAGATGGAGACAGCCCCCACACCCAGGATCATGAGAATACTGAAGGTCATGAGCGTCCAGCCGATGACCCTGGCGCCCGCAAACAGCTCTTTCTCCCGGGGAAGAAGCGCCTCCCGCACCTCCTTCGGGGCGGAGGAGAAAAGCTCCCTCTTCTGAATGAACGCCACGGCCGACAGCAGCATCAGGCTCATGGCCGCGCAGAACACGACGGCCAGGAAGATGGTCAGCAGCATGTTATCAATCCCAGCAGCGCGGACCAGAAGAATCTGCCGTCGGACAGGGTCAGATAGGCGGAGAGGAAGCCCTCCAGGCCGCCCTTTGCCGGGTCATGCATCCCCCAGCCCAGCAGCATATCCCCCGCCAGCACCATCAGCGCCGCGGCGATGCCGATCTTCAGCAGATGGGCGATCCTGGGCCAGTCCAATTCCTGATTCATTCGATGTCGCCTCCGTGCTTTTCCCCACCCATTGTTCCGATTGTTAGTATTGGCTAACCGCTGCAGAAAGACAATCGCCCACCAAGCACTCGTCCATTCGGATTCTGTGAATGATGGGCGAAGAAAGTTAGTTTCCGCTTACTATTATAACAAAAGAAGCATGCTTTATCAAGGTGCAATCGAAGAAAAATGCCAACCGGACAGGCGGCTACTACAAAGCACGGATTGCCAACCAGATCCCATTTGAAAAGGTGCTCCGGGGCAATCCACACTGTACCTTTGCGGTCAACTACCGCTGCTATCCATTTTTCTATGCCGCTGCCGCCGCTGACATAACGGTCACCACATCCGGGACGATCATCACAAATCCGGGAAGCGTGTACTCCGAGCCGATCCTGACGGTAACAGGCTCCGGAAACATCACGCTCATGGTCGGCACGACCATCGTGGAACTGGAGAACATCTCCGGGAGCATCGTCATTGATTCCGTGCTGCAGGAAGCCTACCAGGGCACCACCCTGATGAACGACCAAATGAATGGCGAGTTCCCGGTGCTGAAGCCCGGCGCGAATGCGATTAGTTGGACAGGAGCGGTGACGAAAGTGGTTGTCAGACCGAATTGGCGGCAATTATAACAATTGGTTAATTTGGGAGAAACCAACCATTTATATGCCATTCTAGTATTGCTTTTTTCAATAAAAATATTATAATAAATACAGGATTTTTGCTAGGAGGTGCTGCAATGAAACGCTTGTTCTCCCTTTTTCTTGTCCTTATTCTGTCCTGTTCGCTTACCTACTACGCAATGGCAGAAGATGCTAACGAGTATGGTTATGGTTTCATTAACCGAAATGGTGATGTTGTGATTGCGCCGCAATACGATTACGCATATTCTTTTTCTGATGGACGTGCTAGAGTTTTTTCTGGCTCCATGTCAAGATGGGGTTCACCAGATGAAGGCAAGTATGGTTTTATTGATCAATCTGGCAATTTGGTGATCAACTTTATCTATGATGACGCTACTGATTTTTCAAATGGTCTCAGCTATGTTAAGCGAAATGGAAAATATGGTGCTATTGATGCTGATGGAAATGTAGTGATAGAGTTTCGTTACGACTACATGTCTGGTTTAGGTGATAATATCAAAGCATTCGTAGGAACTTTATCGGATTATGGCTCTCCTAAAAATGGTTCTTATGATATTCTTACTAGTGATGGCACTGTCAAATTTTCGATCAAATGCCAATCCCTATATAGTTATGATGGCTATTATGAAGCGAGCAACGGTGATAAATATGCTATTGTAGCTGAAGATGGCACTATGCTAACAGAATATAAATGGGACTCGTTGACAGCCGAAGGAAAAGATATTCTTGGATATAAAAGTGGTGATAAATACGGTTACATTGATACAATAGGAAATGTTTTAATTGCTGCTCAGTATGATTCAATAGGAACGTTTGTAGACGGAAAAGCTATAGTGAGGAAAAATGGAAAGTATTACTTAATTGATACTTCTGGAAGCATTCTCCAGAATTACAAATCTGATTATGTCAGTACAAGTATTGTGGATGGTCACACCTATGCGTTTGAAGGATCATTAACCAGTTATAATTCCCCTGACAGTGGAAAATACTACTTAATGAACCTTGACGGAGAGTATATTACACCAGGATACGTAAAAGGGAACTGCTATAGCATTCATGATAAGAAGCTCACATGGCGCGTACAAGATGGGACTAAATGGGGTGTAGTTGATCTCCAAGGTAATATTGTTTTCCCATTTACAGAATGCGATTCATTATATTATTGCGGTTCTGATTATATTATCGAAAAGAATGATAAGTATGCGTTGGTTGGAGCGGACGGGACAGAGAAAACAGAATATATCTATGATAACATGAGATCTACGGATGAAGATTTAATAGCCGTTAACATAGCAAAAATAGAACCAGATTTCAGAAGCACCCGGTGGGGCATGTCAATGGAAGAAGTAAAAGCCTTGGAAGGAAGCAATCCTGATTACAGTGGGAAGGTAAATGGAGCTAATGCAAATTATATAGGCTATGATACTTCTTTAATGGGAAATGACGTTATTGTCGCCTACTACTTTGGATCAAATGGTTTGTATTCAGCACGCTACATTTGGACAACTCGTCATAGTAATGATAGTTTGTACATTTCTGATTATGAGAGTGTGAAGGCACAACTTACTAAAAAATACGGTAGCCCTCTTATAGACAACGAAAACTGGGATACTACTTCTCATAAAAAGTACTATGCTGACGACAAAGGAAATGCGTTATCATTCGGATACTTAACTTATGAAACGTTGTATTGGACAAACCGAACATATATTACTATGAATATGAGTGCAGATAATTACAACATAAGTTTCATTATCAACTATGAAAGCTCAACCATAACTGCTCCACAAGAAGACTATTCCGATTTGTTTTAAATTCAGATGTGGAATAACCTAGCGTCGCATCATGCGGCGCTTTCTTTTTACCCTTTTGGAGGTGATCCCCATGATCTGCGTCTATCCCGCCGACTGCACCGACTTCTCCACCAACGGCAACGGCACCCTGGCTCCGCTGTCGGCGGAGGTCACGGAAACGCTGAACGGCGAATACGAACTGACGCTGGTGCATCCCATGAATCCAATTTCAAAGCATGCGGAAAAATATTAATAGACGGGCAAAATACAATGACAAAAAACAATTCTGAGTTGTCGAGCTATTGCTCACCAATCTATTCTTTTGAAAGCGGAAATCGTGGATTCATATCAAACAGCCTCACACCGGCAAAGCAGGTTCCCTTGCCGGAATGAGGCTGCTTTTCACTGTGCTTTTTCTCCTGAATCAATCAAGGCTCAGCGGGATCCTTGTTGACCAGCCAGGTGCCCGCGATCATGATGACCAGGGCGATGAAGAACAGGGGACCCGGGATCTCCCGGAAGATGAGGAAGGACAGCGCCACACCAATGAAGGGCGCGACCGCGTAATAAGCGCTGGTCTTCGCCGCGCCGAGATCCCGCTGGGCGTACACATAGAAGTAGATGCTCAGGCCGTAGGCGACAAAGCCCAGAAGCAGGATCTTCAGGATGTCGCCCCACAGGGGCAGCGATTCACCGACAACCAGCCCAATCATGATTGAACCGATGCCGGAGCCGAAGCCCTTGATGACCACGATCTCCAGCGGGTCACTGTGGGACAGGTTGCGGGTGCAGTTGTTTTCCAGGCCCCAGCACACGCAGGCGGCCAGCACGAACAGCGAACCGAAGGAGAACTGGAAGCTGCTGGCGTCCTCCACCGACAGCAGGATGCTGGACAGGGTAATGAGCCCGATGGCGATCCAGAGTCGCTTGCCGATCTTCTCCTTAAAGATGAAAAGGGCGATGAGGGAAGTGGCGACGATCTCGAAGTTGTTCAGCAGGGAGGCGTTCGCCGCCGTGGTGCGCTTCAGACCGACCATCAGGAAAATCGGTGCGGCGATGTCCAGGACCACCATGCCCAGGGTGTACGGCAGATCATTTTTTGTCAGATGCGTTTCCTGCTTGCCGTGTCCTGTTTTGCTGCGTATGAGGCCCATTGCTGCCATGCCGATCCCTGCGCCGAGGTACAGGAAGCCGGCCATCATCGTGGGCGGCACATTCTGCAGCAGCAGCTTGGAGACCGGCGCGTTCAGGGCATACAGGGCGGCGGCGAGGATGGCGTAGAAAATGGCTTTGTTCATTCGTGTTCCCTCAATTCGCGGAATCGGTATCCTTCAGCCGCAGCAGCAGCGCGGCGTTGACCACCACGAACACGGAGCCGCAGTTGTGCCACAGCGCGCCGGTGATGGGAACCAGAACGCCCAGCGCAGAAAGCACGACGGCGCTCAGATTCGCTTCCTGCCCAGCGTGCTTCAGCGTAGCTTTATTGAAACAATTGGATTCCGGAACCCGTCCAGCCCCGTGCAGATCAGCCGGTTGCTCATGGCGATGACCTCCTCTATGGGGGCCTTTTTGCCGTCCGCCACCCACTGCTTGTACATCTCTACAATTGTGTACTGCACATAGACAATCAGCAGGTGCCGCTGCCATTCCGGGATGTTATTGAACCAGGCGCTCTTGTGCCAGGTAGCTTCGTTCACCCGGTGGATCATCGTGTTGCGGATGGGGACATAGCCGGACGCACAGGTGATCTTTTCATAGACCTCACCCTTGCTGACGGAGTAGCGGAAGAAGGCCTCGTTGACCTTGTCCATCTCCTCGGGCAGGCGGTAGCCGGAGATCATCCCGACGTATTCCGACGACATCTCGGTCTGCAGCTCCAGCAGCAGGTCGTCCATTGTGGGATAATAGCGGTAAAAGGTCTTCTTGTTGATCTTCGCCCGCTCGCACAGCTCCTTCACCGTCATCTCATGGTAGTCCATCTCGCAGATCATCTGCTCAAAGACAGTGCGGATCGCCTTAATGGTCTTTTGCACCCGCAGATCCTCGTTACCCGTCAGCTTCATGGTGTCCTCCAAACTTTATGCAACGCTTTCCGGAAAAGGGTGGCATAAGTGTTCATCATTGAAAAAGTGACCATTGTTTCTGCTTCTGCAGCCTATTATAATCCAATTGTAAGAATTAAGCAACCCGGGTTGCTGAGGAGGAGAACGCTATGGCAAACCTGATCCTGTATTATTCCCGCAAGGGCGAGAACTATGTGAACGGAAGCATCCAGACCATTTCCAAGGGCAACACCGAGCGGGTGGCGGAGTTCATCCAGAAGGCGGTGGGCGGCGATCTGTTCGAGATCGAGCCTGTGCGCGAATACTCCGCGTCCTATATGACCTGCATCAAGGAAGCCCAGGCCGAGCAGTGCGGCAACGAGCGTCCGGCGGTGAAGAAGCTGCCGGAGAGCCTGGATGGTTACGACACGATCTTCATCGGCTACCCCAACTGGTGGGGCACCATGCCGATGTTTATGTTCACAGTGCTGGACGCCTTCGACTGGACCGGCAAGAAGATCGTGCCCTTCTGCACCAATGAGGGCAGCGGTCTGGGCTCCAGCGAACGGGATCTCAAGGCTTCCTGCCCCGGTGCGACGGTGCTGCCCGGCCTGAGCATCCACGGCGGCAGCGCGGCTTCCTCCGAAAAGCAGGTGGCCGCCTGGGCGAAGAAGAGCGTGTGAGGAGGATGACCATGAGAAAGCTGCTCACCGCAATTCTCCTTCTGGCCCTGCTGATCTCCTCCGCCATGGCGGAGGAAGCTGAGCCCCGGGTGCTGGTGGCGTATCTCTCCCGCGCCGGGGAGAACTATAACGTCGGCGAAGCCCGTGAGGGCTCTGCCAGCGCGGCCTATGCCGGCTACATCGAGAAGGGCAACACCGCCATGATGGCGGCGGTCATTGCTGAGCTGACCGGCGGCGACCTGTTTGAGATCCAGACCGCAACACCCTATCCCGAGGACTATGCCTCCATGCTGCAGGTGGCGCAGGAGGAAATCGACACGGACGCCCGCCCGGAACTGGCCGCACACGTAGAGAACATGGCGGACTACGACGTGATCTTCATCGGCTATCCCATCTGGCACGGCCAAATGCCTCAGGCCATCTATTCGTTTATCGAGGCATACGACCTGACCGGCAAGACCGTGATCCCCTTCAACACCCACGAGGGCAGCGGCCAGAGCGGCACCCAGCGGGTGATCGAGGCCGCCCTGCCGGGCAGCAATGTGCTGCAGGGGCTGGCGATCCGGGGCAAGGTGGCCCAGGAGGATCCGGAGCAGACCCGATCCCTGATCGAACCATGGCTGGAGGGAATGAACATGAAAAGAGCGAACGCCGGCTCGGAGGCCGAGGTGCTGGCCACTTATCAGGCCATTCAGCAGGCCATGTTCGACAAGGACATCGAAACCCTGGACAGGCTCTATCAGGACGGCACCACCTTCACCCACATGTCCGGCAAGGTTCAGACCAAGGCGGAGTTCTTCGGGGAGATTGCCGACGGCACGCTGAACTATTTCGCCTATGACATTCACGATCCGCAGATCGCGGTGGACGGCGACGAGGCGTCCCTGACCGCCTCCGTCACCCTGACGGCGAAGGTCTACGGCGCATCCGGCAGCTGGACGCTCCCGGTCAACGCGCACTTCACGAAAATCAACGGGCAGTGGATCGCCCACAACTGAAGGAGGAAACATAATGGAAACCATCAAGCTGAACAACGGTCTGACCTGCCCGGTGGTGGGCATCGGCACCTTCATGCTGGCTCCGGCGGACGCGCAGAACAGTGTGCGGGAGGCGCTGAAGATGGGCTATCGTCTGATCGACACCGCCAACGCCTATGTGAACGAGCGCGCCGTGGGCCGGGGCCTGCGGGAGAGCGGCGTGAAGCGGGAGGAAGTCTTCCTGTCCACCAAGCTCTGGCCGTCGGAGTATGAGAATCCCCATGCGGTTGACGAGACCCTGGCCCGGCTGGGCGTGGATTACGTGGATCTGCTCTACATCCACCAGCCCGCGGGGAACTGGCTCGCCGGCTATCGGCAGCTGGAGAAGGCATACCGCGAGGGCAGGGCGAAGGCCATCGGCATCTCCAACTTCGAGGGCAAGTACATCGCCGAGCTGGAGACCAAGTGGGAGATCGTCCCCCAATTCATCCAGGTGGAGGCGCATCCGTACTTTACCCAGGATGAGCTGCGCAAAGCGCTGGACCAGTACGGTATCCGGCTCATGAGCTGGTATCCCCTGGGCCACGGCGACCGGAGCCTGATTGAGGAACCGGTCTTCCGGACGCTCGGCGCAAAGTACGGCAAGACCCCCGCCCAGGTCATCCTCCGCTGGCACGTTCAGATGGGCTTCGTGGTCATCCCCGGCAGCAAGAACGTCGCCCACATCCGGGACAACCTGGATATCCTGGACTTCCGCCTGACGGACGATGAAATGGCGGAGATCGCGGGGCTCAACAAGGGCAAGCGCTACTACATCCGCACGGACGAGGCGCTGGCCGGGTTCGCAGCCTGGCAGCCCAAGTATGAGGCGGAGTGACCGGCATGAAGAAGCGCAGGCTGCGGGACATCGAGGTCTCCGAGGTCGGCATCCTTCGATACTTTGGTGCAAACACGATGTGATATTTGCAATTCCACCGCGTATGTGCTAAGCTTTGTAAGTCGTTAGCCACCTAATGACCTCCTTTTGCTATCTCCTTCGCAGTTGGCAGACCGCGTTTGTATTATAGCAAAAGGAGTTTTTCTGTCATCCGCATAGCTGTAAGCTTCCCCGAACCCCACGCCTAGCGTGGGGTTTTAGAGAGACAAAAACCTCCCCAGCAAGCTGGGGAGGGCGGCGGTGAAAGGGCTGGTCTCAGAATATAGCATGCCTGTTTGAGAATTGTACTCCTATTTCCGGATCCTCCGCACCAGCAGCGACGCCGCGTAGCAGACCGCCGCGCACAGAACGATGGCCGCGCCGGCGGATGTGTTCAGGCTGTAGGCCGCGAGGAGGCCCGTCACGCCGCACGCCATCGCGATGCCCACGCTCCAGAGCGTGTGCTGCCGCGTGGAGCGCGCCAGGTTCCGCCCCGCCGCGGCGGGCAGGATCAGCAGCGCGTTGATCAGCATCACGCCGACCCAGCGGATCGAGAGCATGACTGCCACCGCCACCAGCACCACGAAGGCCGCCTCGTACAGCCGGACCCGCACGCCGCGGCTGCGGGCCAGCGGCGCGTTGACGCTCGTGAGGAGAAGCCCGTTGTACATCAGCATCCACAGCGCCGTCCCGCCGAGGAGGGCCAGCAGCAGCCAGAGCAGATCCTGCTCCGTCACCGCCAGCACGTCGCCGACCAGGAGCGAGGAGTACTTGGCAAAGCCGCCCCCGGAGGCCAGGATCAGCAGGCCCAGCGCCACGGAGGTGGAGGAGAAAACGCTGATCACCGTGTCCGCCGAGGCGCCCCCGGTGTGCTTGATCAGGCTGATCAGCAGCGCCCAGATGACGCCGAAGACCAGCATGCTCACCAGGTCGTTGGAAACCCCCAGCACGATGCCCAGGCCGATGCCTGTCAGGGCGCTGTGGCCCAGGGCATCGGAGAAGAAGGCCATCTGCTGGTTGACCGCCATCGTCCCCAGCAGGCCCAGGAGCGGCGTCAGGAGCAGCACCGCCAGCAGCGCCCGCTTCATGAAGTCGAAGCGCATCGCGTCCAGCGGAATCGCCCCGAGCCATTGATAGATCGTCTCCATCCCGTCACTCCTCCCCCATCGGCGCGCCGGAGAAAGTCCGGGCGAAGGCCGGCGTCTGGAAGACATAGTCCGGCTGGCCCTGCTCCAGGATGGTTTTGTCCAGCAGGATCACATAGTCCGCGGCCCGGCGCACCATCTCCAGGTCGTGGCTCACCATCAGGATCGCCATGTGCCGCGTGGAGCGCAGGCGCTCCACCGTCTCCAGAAAGAGCTGCTGTCCGTTCTGGTCCACGCCGGAGACCGGCTCGTCCAGCACCAGCAGATCCGGCGCCGGGTGGAGGCTCAGCGCCAGCAGCACCCGCTGCATCTCGCCGCCCGAGAGCCGCCCGAGGGGGCGGTCGATCAGCTCCGCCGCGTTGACCTCGGTCAGCGCCTCGACGATGGCGGCGCGGGTCCCGCGGCCCACGCCGGTCCAGACCGGCCGGCGGGAGAAGGCCGCCGCCATGAAATCCGAGACCGTCACCGGCATCTCCAGGTCAAAATCCAGGCGCTGCGGCACATAGCCGCAGGTCAGATGGTGGATATCCCGCCCCGTCTCGTTGAGATGGCGGATGGAGCCGCTGTATTTCACCAGGCCCAGCAGCGCCCGGATCAGCGTGGTCTTCCCCGCGCCGTTCTGCCCGATGAGCACGGTCAGCTGTCCGCAGTGGATATGGGTGTTCACGTCGTGGAGCAGCTCCTGCCCGCCCCGCGTGACGGACACGCCCTGCAGGTCGATGTGGCACAGCCCGCAATTCAGCTTTACCCCCGGTTTCACCTGCCGTCCTCCTTTCGTCTGTCATACCGTTTAATCATACCACGTTGCCGGGCGGGAAGCAAGAAGGGGATCCCACCCGCGGGCAGGATCCCCTTCGCTTTTGTTTTTCTCAGATCACCCAGAGCAGCAGGCCCACACCCAGAAAGGCCGCGCCGACGACGAAGGTCGGCACGAAGGTCCAGCCCCCGCGGCCGCGCTTCTCGCGCATAGCCTCGCTGTAGGCGTAGAGGCTCTCCCAGCGGCGGCGCCCCCAGGTGGAGAAGGCGTAGCCGAAGGTGTCGAAGGCCCCGTGGTAGGCCAGCAGACTCAGCAGCCCCAGGAGAATCAGCACCGCGCCGGCCACCGTCAGGGCGTCCACCCAAGCAATTTTCAGGCTGAAGCCGTTGCGCCACAGCACCAGCAGGGTGAGGATCACCCCCAGGGCGGTCGGCAGCAGATACCGCCGGGGCGGGTGGCGGAAAAGGCGGTCCAGCACGCTCATCGATCAGGCCTCCGCTCCGCGCAGCTCCTCCGCATAGCGGGCGAACTCCGCCTCGTTGCAGTAGACGAAGTGCCCCGGGGTGACCTCCCGCAGGGCGGGCTCGTCGCCGTGTCCGTAGTCGTGGGCCTCCGCCGGGTTGTAGGTGATGCGCTTACGCAGCCGCTCCGTGCGCGGGTTCGGCTTCGGGATCGCCGAGAGGAGCGAGCGCGTGTAGGGGTGCATGGGGTGGGCGAACAGCTCGTCGCTGGGGGCCTTCTCCACCACCTTGCCGAAGTACATCACGACGATCACGTCGCAGAAGTACTTCACCACCGACAGATCGTGGGCGATGAAGATGATCGACAGGTTCAGCTCCCGCTTCAGGTCGTTGAGCAGGTTGATGATCTGGGCCCGGATCGAGACGTCCAGGGCGGAGATCGGCTCGTCGCAGATCAGCAGCTTCGGGTTCATAATCAGCGCGCGGGCGATGCCGATGCGCTGCTTCTGGCCGCCGGAGAACTCGTGGGGATAGCGGGAGGCGTGCTCCTCCACCAGGCCCACCTTCTGCAGCATCTCCACCACCTTCCGGTGGTTCTCCTGCCGGTTGTGGAAGCCCTGGATCCGCAGGCCCTCCTGGATGATGTCCTCCACGGTCATGCGGGGATCCAGCGAGCCCACCGGGTCCTGGAAGATCATCTGGATCTCATTCAGGAGCTTCCGGCTGACGTTGGCGTTGTCGAACTTGATCTGCTTGATCTTCGCCCGCTGGGTCTCGGCGACCTGCCGGACGCGGGTCTCGATCTGCTCCGCGGTCTCGTCGCAGGGCTTGCCCTCCTGCAGGGCCTTGAGCTTCTCCTGGGCCCGGATGCGGGTCCACTTGATCTCCTTGCGGTTCCAGCGGTCGCCGGCGCTGATGCGCACGCCCCGATAGTAGATGGCGCCGGAGGTGATGTCGTACAGGCGGATGATGGAGCGGCCGGTGGTGGTCTTGCCGCAGCCGGACTCGCCCACGATGCCCAGGCACTCCCCCTCCTTCAGGTCGAAGGAGATGTCGGAGACCGCCTTCAGCTTCTGGCGGTTCGCGCCCTTGCCCATGAAGAAATACTGCTTCAGGTGCCGCACCGACAGCAGGACGTTCTCCTCGCGCAGCCCGGGCTTCTGCTTGACCTTCGGGTTCAGCCGGTAGCGGGCGTTGAACGCCTGCTGGTCCAGGCGCATGACGCCGGCCTGGGCGGCGTCCGCCTCCGGGGTCTGGATGTGCTTGTCTTGTTCACTCATTCGCGGATCCCTCCAGTGAATTCTTGATGCGCTCCGAGACGATCCGGGGCATCTCCACCTTGGGCGCGTGAGGATCCTCCAGCCAGGTGGCGGCGCTGTGGGTCTCGCTGATCTTGAAGAAGGGCGGCTGCTCCCGGAAGTCGATGTTCATCGCGTACCGGTTCCGGGCGGCGAAGGCGTCGCCCTCGGGCGGATAGATCATGTCCGGGGGCGTGCCGGGGATGGACTCCAGCTTCTCCTTGCTGTCCACGTCCGGGATGCTGGCCAGCAGGGCCCAGGTGTAGGGGTGGCGCGGGTCGTAGAAGATCTCGTCGGTCTTGCCGTACTCGACGATCTTGCCCGCGTACATGACCGCCACGCGGTCCGCCATGTTGGCCACCACGCCCAGGTCGTGGGTGATGAAGATGCAGGAGAGCTTGCGCTCCTGCTTGATGCGGTTGATCAGCTCCAGGATCTGCGCCTGGATCGTCACATCCAGGGCCGTGGTGGGCTCGTCGCAGATCAGGATCTCCGGCGAGGCCGTCAGGGCGATGGCGATGACGATGCGCTGCCGCATGCCGCCGGAGAACTCGAAGGGGTACTGGTTATAGCGCCGCTCCGGGTCCGGGATGCCCACTTCCTCCATGATCTTCAGGGCGCGGCGCTTGGCCTCCGCCTTGGTGATGCGCAGCTTGTTGTCGAAGTCGTCCTTCGCCGCGGTGAGCTCGGCCTGGATCTGCTTCTTTTCCGCCTCGCCGGCGGAGGCGAGCTTCGCCTTCAGCTCCTTCTCCTTCGCGCGGTAGGCCTCGGTGACCTGCTGCTTATACTCGGCCACCTGCTTCTTGGCCTTCTTCTCGGTCTCGGTCAGGACGGCCTTGTAGCGCTTGGCCTCCTCCTGATACTTCGCCCGGGTCTCCTGCTCGAAGGTCTTGAAGGCGGCCTTCTTCTCCTTCAGCAGCGCCCGGTCTGCGGCCTTCTGCCCGGCGGTGCGGCCCTCGCGGGCCTCCATCTCCGCCTCCAGCTGCTCGAGCTTCTTGCGCTCGTTGGTGATGGCGATGTTCATCTTCGCCAGGGTGTTCTTGTAGCGGATCAGGTCGTCGCTGATGAGATCATTGTACATGGTCTTCAGCTTGTCGGAGTTGATCAGCATCGCCTCGGTGATCTGCTTGCCGATCTTGACGATCGGGTTCAGGGAGGACAGGGGGTCCTGGAAAATCATGCCGATGCGGTGGCCGCGGATCTTGTAGAACTCGTCCTCGGAGACCTCCAGCAGGTTCTCGCCCCGGTAGAGGATGCTGCCGTTCTCGATGATGGCGTTGTTGGCCAGGATGCCCATGATGGCCTTGGAGGTGACAGACTTGCCGGAGCCGGACTCGCCCACGATGCACAGGGTCTCGCCCTGGTACAGGTCGAAGGAAACGTTTCGGACAGCCTTGAGAATGCCGTTGTCGGTCTTGAAATTGATCACCAGGTCCTGCACGGACAGCACCTTTCCGCGGTTCTCGGCCATCTTACTCACTTCCTTTCAGCGAGGGGTTGAAGGCGTCCCGCAGCCCGTTGCCGAACAGGTTGAAGGAGATCATCATCAGCGCGATGATCACCGCCGGGAAGATCACCAGGTTGGGATAGATGCTCAGATACTGCTGGTTGGTGGACATCATCACGCCAAAGGACTGCTGACCCTGGAGGCCCAGGTTCAGATAGGCCAGCGTCGCCTCGGAGAAGATCACGCTGGGGATCATCAGCACGGAGGCGGTGATGATCGTGCCCATGGAATTGGGCAGAATGTGCTTGAAAATCAGCCGGAGATCCGAGGAGCCCAGCGTCCGGGAGGCCAGCACGTACTCCCGCCCCTTGAAGCGGTAGAACTGGGTCCGGGTCCGGGCCGCCGTGCCCATCCATCCGGTCATGCACAAAGCCAGGAAGAACGTGAAGAAGTTGTTGCCTAAATGCAGGATGCACAGCGTCATGATGACAATCCACGGCACGCCGCTGAGGATCTCGCAGAAGCGCTCCATGAGCAGGTCCACGTTCCCGCCGAAGTAGCCGGAGACCGCGCCCCAGACCAGGCCGAAGGCGAAGCAGAAGACGGCCGTGCACAGGCCCAGGATCAGCGACGTGCGCAGACCCGCGAAGGCGCGCTTGAACAGGTCGAAGCCGGAGGAGTCCGTGCCCATGATGAAGCGAGGCATCTCCTTGTAGCCCATCTTGTGGTAGTTCCAGCCGCGGCCGTTGATGCTGGAGAGCTTCTTGTTGACCTTCAGCACGGTCTGGCTGTCCACCGAGTCGATGGGGCACTCGTCGGAGAGCTTGACAAAGGACTCGGGGCCCACCGTGTAGTCGTAGGTGCACCAGCCCTTGGCGATCCAGTTGTTCAGCTCCGTGGCGGAGTAGGAGATCAGGTCCGCGTCGCCGTAGACCAGCATGTAGGTGTCGATCACGTAGTCGCAGTAGTAGACCTCGGAGTTGTGGATGCCCTTGCGGCCCGAGCAGGCCCAGTAGGACATGCTGCCCGTGTCGGAGACGTTGATCATCTGCGAGGCGTTGTCAAAGGAGATCTCCGCCAGGGTGTCGAGGTTCTTCGCCCGCGTGCCGCCGGAGAGCGTCACGCTCCGGATCAGCACATAGCGCAGGGCGTCCGCCGTGGAGCGCACCTCGATCACGAGCTGCGCGGTGGCGGAGGAGATGCCGGCGTCCTTCATCGCGCCGCTGATGTCGAAGGAGATGGGGCTGTAGTCGGTGGAGTAATCCCGCACGAGGATCCGGTCATCCGGGCGGTCGCCCGTCTTCAGATAGACGCGGTACTCGCCGAGGCGGGAGTCGTTGACGCCCTCCTCGTCGTCCAGGACCATCTCCAGGGTATAGCCGCCCTTGTTGGTGAGAGCGAAGGGCTTGGAGGAGAGATACACGTCCTTGTCCGCGACGGCCGCGTCCGTGGCCAGCACGATCACGCCGCCGGTGCCGTAGGGGCTGGCCGCGTCGATGTAGGTCGGCTCCTCCTCCACCGTCAGGGAGACCAGGGACTGCTTGATGGAGGCCGGCGTGTTCTTGTCCGACAGGGCCGGGATGCCGTTGACGGGGTCGTAGAGCACGTGCTCGTTCTTGCGCGTGCCGTCCCAGAAGCCGGTGCCCGCCTCAAAGAGCTTGGGGGCCAGGAACTTCTCGGCCGTGCGGACGTTCTCGATATTGTAGGGGGAGATCCACGGCACCAGAATCGCCAGAATGATCAGGATGGCCAGAATGATGGCCCCGACCACGGAGGACTTGTTCTTGCAGAACCGCCGGAAGGCGTCCTTCAGGAAGGTGGTCGGCTTGGAGTCCAGCTTCCGGTCCGAGATCCGGACGTCCGCCTGGACGAGGTCGAAGTCGTCCGCCTGGAAAATGCGCTTGGGTTCCGCCATCACTTCTTCGCCCCCATTCTGATCCGCGGGTCAATAAAGCCGTAGCTCAGATCCAGCACCACGCCCGCCAGCAGGCTGATGGTGGTGAAGATGGCCATGTCCACGAAAAGGATGTCGTAGTCCTTATAGTTGAGGGAGAGGACGAAGAGCTTGCCGATGCCCGGGATGCCGTAGAGGGATTCCAGGATCATCGAGCCGCCCAGGATGCCGATGAACTCCGAGAGGATCGCCGGGAAGATCGGCACCATCGCGTTCTTCAGCGCGTGGCGGACGATGGCCTGCCGGCGGGTGAGGCCCTTGGTGCGGGCCAGGAGCAGGTATTCGCTCTCCATCACCTCGCACAGCTCGGCGCGGGTGTAGCGGCAGTAGTAGCAGACGGAGCCGAAGGAGAGGCAGAACACCGGTATGATATAGCCCTTCACCCGGGTCGCCAGCGGCGCGGTGTCCGGGGGCCAGGTCGAGGGCAGGATATTCAGATCATAGGCAAAAATGCGCAGGGCAAAAGAGATCAATACAAAGCTCGGGATGGAGATGAAGATCATCACCATCGTCGAGATGGTGGCGTCGGTCAGAGAGTTCTTCTTCAGCGCCGCCCAGATCCCCAGCAGGATCCCGATGGGCACCGAGAAGAGGACCGAAATAATGTTCAGCTTGATGGAATACCCGATCCGCGACATGATGATCACCGACGCGGATACGTTGGGCTGGAAGGTCTTCGAGTACCCCCAGTCCCATTTGGTGACGATATTGCGGAGCCAGTTGCCGTACTGCTCCAGCACGGGGACCTGATAGTAGTAATAGGCCCGGCCGTGGTCGGTGGGGGATTTATAGAGCAGATCCCCGTAGGTGTCCACCGCGTGATCCAGCCTGTGCACATAGCCCAGATTGTATTGCTTGTCAAAATAGGCGATCTGCTGCGCGTCGCCTCCGATGGGCCGCTGGAACGGCAAAAGCTTGATCAGGATGAAGGTCAGCGAGAGGATGGTGAACGTGGTGACGAACGCGAGACCAATCCGCTTCAGGACATACTTCCCCATGGGGATTCTCCTTGCTTTGGAAGCACGCGGTGCTTCCTTAATTGTTTTGCGCCGATACCGGATCAGCCGGTATCAACGGCGAAACCGGCCCCTCTGTCACGCTGGGGAGATGCCGCCGCAGCGACAGAGGGGCTGGTTTCTTTGGATGCCGGGCATCAACAAGCGATGGAGCCGGTTTCCCGGCTCCATCGCGGTTGGTTAAGCCGAAGGATTACTCCACGACGAAGGCGTCGTCCACAGAGTAGTACAGGCCGCTCTGGGCAGAGCCGTCGAAGACCATGTCGTAGTAGAGGTCGAAGCCGGTCGCGCCCTTGGGCTCAGCGGAGGTGCCGTTGCCGTTGGCGTAGGTGGCGGCCAGCTCGGCGGGCACGGTGAAGGTGACCAGCTGGGTGCCGTCATCCTGCGCCGTCGCCTCGAACTCCACGGGGGACTCCTCATACTCGCCGTCGCCGTTGCGATAGCGCTCGTAGTCGCAGCACATGATGCCGGTGACGGTCACCTCGGTGATGTCGGGCAGGGTGCGCTCAATGACGAAGGAGCCGGTGTAGGAGCCGTCCTCGTTCTTGACGATGTTGTTGTAGTTGAAGGTCAGGGTCTGACGGTTCGCGCCCTTGGCGATGATGGCGTTGCCGTTGACCGCCTTGTACAGGCCGTCGAAGGAGTAGCGCTGTCCGTTGTACACCAGCGGATAGGCCTCGGGATCGTTGGTGTCGGTGCCCCAGTTCAGGGTGAAGTTGCCGGAGATCTCCGGATCGCTGGACAGCACGGAGATGAAGCCGATCGGGTCGAGGGCGTTGCCGGAGATGGCGCCGAAGCCCAGGTCATACTGGCCGGTCATCAGCTTGTTGTAATACACGTCGCTCCACTCGTTGCCGACCCAGAAGTCGACCTTCAGCTGATAGACGCCGCCGCAGACGCTGTCGTCGTTGAACGCGGTCTCGAAGTAGTTCTTGATCTCGTTGTGGCTCTCCTCCTCGTCGGTCGGATACATCCACGCGATCTCGAAGTTGATGACGGTGGGGTTCTCCTTGGTGCCGGGGGTGTAGGCGCCCTCAGCCTCCAGCTCGGTCAGCGCCACGCGGAAGTAGTCGCGGGCCAGCTCCAGGGAGTAGCCGTTGCCGTCGGTGTCGTCCACCAGGGTCTTGATGGCGTTCTTGTGGGCCTCGGTGGAGGAGTAGGAGATACCGTTCTCCGGGTCAGACATATAAGCGGAGGCCAGGTACTCCACGGACGGGATGTTGCCGCGGGCGTTGGCGTAGGTCAGGCGGTCGATGGAGTAGCTCAGCGCCTGCACGAAGTGACGGTTGCTCATCACGGGCTTCAGGGCCCAGTAGTCGTCCTTCATGGTCTTCTTCACGAAGCCGTCCTCGCCGAAGAGGTACTCCCAGGTCTCGGGGGTGGTGGCGTTGACGTTGAGCTTGAAGTTGGAGGAACCGGTGGTGGTGCGGGTGCGGGGGTCGTTGCGGTACTGATCCAGCGCTTCCTGCGGGATCCGGCCGGAGGCGTCAAAGTGACCGGCCAGAAACTCGTTCAGCACGGCCATGGTGTCGTCCTTGGCCGCGGGGAAGATCTTGATATGCACGCCGGGGGCGGCATACTTGGTGTCGGCGAACACATAGTTGGGGTTCTTCTTGTAGACGATCTGCATGTCCTGGTCATAGCGCTCCATGTAGTAGGCACCCAGGGACAGGCTGTTGTCCAGCGGGGTCTCGGTCTTGTCAGTGTTGTAGCCCAGCAGGAACTGGGGGGTCACCAGGTCCACGAACTCCTGGGGCAGGGGCGGGCAGACGCCGAAGGTCAGGAGGTAATACATCGCGTAGAAGCGCTCCTGCTCCTCGAGGTAGGTCACCTGGAAGTAGGACTTGCCGTCCTCCTCGTAGGTCGTGATGCCGACCTTCTGCCACAGCTCGTCGTTGTAGCCCTTCTCGGTGCCCTGGTAGAACTCCTTCATGCCGGCGATCGCACCGTTGGTCTTGTTGGCGGACTCGGTGCCGCGGTAGTAGCCGTTGGCCTGGGTCAGCATGACCTTCCACGGAACCTCGTAGTCAGCCAGCTCCACAGGGCGGTCGTCGAAGGCCTTGCGGCTCTCGATCTCGGAGGCGGTCTTGTACTTCAGGCCGTCCGCGCCGGTGCGGACCTCCCAGCGCCAGGTCGTGCAGAAGCCGTCGCCGTCCTCATCATTGACGGGCTGGGGCTTCTCCTTGGCCAGCTCGGGCACCCAGTCGTAGCCGTCCTTGGTCTCGTTCATGAAGTTGGTGAAGTGCTCCGCGAACATATAGGTGGACAGCGAGGAAACCTCGGAGCCCTGATCGTTCATCACGTTCAGGGTGCCGGGATCGCTGGCGTTATAGTCGTGGAAGTAGCGTTTCCAGGCCTCGTTGGTCTCGTACTCGAGATCCTCGGTGATGTTGCCCTCAGCCAGCGCGCCGAAGCCATAGCCTGGGATATAGTTCTCGGTGCCCAGGGTGACGCGGGGATTGTACATCACATAGGAGCCGCTCTCGGTCATGGTGATGCCGGTGATGCCGTTGAGCACGGCGTACTGCTCCAGCAGGCCCAGCACGTTGGTGCGCTCGGCGTTGCCGGACTTCTTGAAGTTGTACAGGCCGTCGGCCAGCGGGATGGCGTCGGAGATGGCCTTGAAGGCGTCGTTATAGGCGGCCTTCACCTCAGCCACGGTGCCCGCCGCGTCGATGGCGGCGTCGCCGGCTTCCTTCGCGGCGGTCACGGCCGCGTAGGTCTCGTCCTCAAGCTGATCCTCGATCGCCGTCACCAGCACCTCGAGGTCGTTCTTGATGTAAGCCTTGAACTCATCAGCTTCCATGTACGCGCCGTCCCACGCGGCTCCGTCGGCGAAGACGGGGATCGCGCTGATCGACATCGCGAGCACGAGCAGCAAAGCCAGGAACTTCTTCATGGATTCTCCTCCTTTAATTGTTGTTCTCCCCTCGTAAGGAGAGATTTATCTCTAAAATTGTATCATCACGGCCCTCATTTGTCAAACCGCAAAGGCCTATTTTCGCAAAAAAACCTTTTCTATCTATAAAAGCGCCGCCGGGGCGCGCTGGAGGACGCGCCCGGCGGCGGGTTGAAAGGGTTCGGGGAGGGGTTACTCGTCGCCCCTGCTGGCGCGGACGGCCCGGTCGTAGAGGGCCTCCACCTCCGCGTCGGGGGCTTTGTTGCACTTGGTCACGATCACCGCGGCGAGCAGGCTGCACAGGAAGCCCGGGATGATCTCATAGATCCCCGTGCCGGCGAGGAAGGCCAGCCAGAGGATGTCCACCGCCGCGCCGGTGACGATGCCCGCCAGCGCCCCGGGGAAGTTGAAGCGCTTCCAGAACAGGCTCAGCAGGATCGCGGGGCCGAAGGCCGCGCCGAACACGCCCCAGGCGTTGGAGACAAGGCTCATGATCGTGCCCGCGGCGGGGTTGGAGGCGATCACAAGCGCCACCAGGGCGATGATCAGCACGACCATGCGGCCCGTCCAGAGCATCTCGCGGTCGCTGGCCTTGTTGCCGCGCACCAGCGGCTTGTACACGTCGCTGGAGAAGGCGGAGGCTGCCGCCAGCAGCTGGCTGTCCGCCGTGGACATGGAGGCCGCGAGGATCGCGGAGAGCAGCACGCCCGAGATCACGCTCGGGAAGATCCGCCGCACCATGGTGATGAAGACAAGGCTGTTGGCGTTCACCTGCTCGTCAAAGCCCAGCATCTGGCGCCCGAAGATGCCCACCAGCGCAGCGAAGAGCAGGATCAGCGTCGTCCAGGTGATGCCGATCTTCGCGGACTTGCGCAGGGATTTCTGGCTCTCCACGGACATGAAGCGGATGATGATGTGGGGCATACCGAAGTAGCCCAGGCCCCAGCCGAGGCCGGAGACGATGTCCTTCCAGCTCACAAAAGGGTTGAAAAAGCCCGGCGTCTCCGCCGCGATCTGCGCGGCATCCTGCGTCAGCATGGAGGAGGCGAAGATCGGCGCGATCAGCAGGGCCCCCAGCATCAGCATGCCCTGGAAGAAGTCCGTCCAGCACAC
>CAMVAJ010000041.1 GCA_947165425.1 uncultured Clostridia bacterium | reverse complement strand
GTCCCCGGGTTGAGATGGTTCCGTCCTCGACGAGCCGGCTGAACATCTCCTGATAACTCGCCGTCGGCTGCTTGAAGTGGATGTTCATCGGGCTGCGCTCCGGCACCACGTCCTGATTGACGTAGCTCTCTTTCTTTCGTTCGTTGTGGTTTTCGGCGTTCCGGATCTGCGTCTGGTTCAGCTTCACATGCCGGACCACGGTGCGATCCACGCCGTCGTTTCTTGCCATGGTTTTCCTTCTTTCTGGCTGCGTTTTTGTGGGTTTGGGCCCAAGAAGCCAGGGAGACGGCACTTTCTGCGAAAGTGTAATAACCCACTATGACACTTTCATCCTTCGGCTGCAAAGTGCCCGTGGGCTCTCCGAGGGGGATTCGGCTCCTGCGGGAGCCGTGGGCATCGCGCCCCATCTGAGCCCGTTGGATGAGGCGCGATGTCCGGATCGGAATTCCTGCAGCAAATGCAATATATGCAGGAAATTCCGATTGCTCATCCGGCTTCTGCCAGTGGGACAGCAGCCGGATTGAGGATGACGCGGACGTCAGGAGGACGGCCGGCGGTGAAGTGCTCCGGCTGCTCCAGCCGGAGATACCCGCGATCCTCCAGAAGCTCCAGGGTGGGAAACAGATCCTCGGTCTTCTTGAAGAACTTGCCGCGGCACATCTGGAACAGCTCCGACCGTTTGATCTCTGTCACCTTGCGCTTCATGATCTTCGCCAGGACGAACTGCGCTTTCTGGACAGACAGATCCGTTCCCATCACGGAGTAGGCATAGCGGGCGTGGGCCAGGAAGTACTGGCCGATCCGGATCGCGTTTTCCATCGTTGCTGAGGAGATGTCCGCGGAGATTTCGTCCGCCTGGGCCGCGTGCAGCAGGCCGGCGATCCGCAGCACCGTGCCGATGTATTTGTTCGCCCAGTCGGAGATCTCCTGACCTTCGCCTACCAGGTACTGCTCATGCTGGGCGAAGCATTGCGCGATGGTTTCCGTCGCTTGGTCGGAGAGGCGCAGGGTGGCGGGCTCATCCCCGGCGGGAATCGCCATCATCCGGAACACCAGGCTCTTGTATGCCGCCGTGATCTCCGGGGCAATCGGTGAGGTGACAAACACCCGCTTCCCGATCCGGGATGGCGGGGAGGCGTAGAGGAATCGGGCGATCAGCCCGCGGCCGGTCATGGTGGCGTTGGCCATGATCTCGTCCAGCACGCTTGGTTGGATGGAGAGGATCGCCGACAGTGCGGGGTGAGGAATGTACTCCGCATCCCGCCCCAGCCGGTCCACCCGGATGGCATCGCCGCAGTGTCCCTTGAGCCACACGTCGATGTTGACCTTGCTGGAATACCGGCCGGCCATGATGTCGAAGATGCCGCCCTCGGTCGAGATGACCGCGAACCGTCCGCCGCTGCTCGCCAGCAGGCTGGTCAGCGCCTCGCTGGAGCAGTCATCCGCCGTGAAACGGGCCTGGCGGATCACAGGGTAGTCTGCCAGCTGGTTCTGCAGCATCTGAAGCTCCTGCTCCAGCTGCGGCGTGCTTTTGCGCTCCAGGCGCTTCTCCAGGGCAGAGATCTGCCGCTGCAGGGCTTCACGCTCATGCCGGTTTGCCCGGATCTCCACCTCCCGTGCCTGGTTGAACTCCTTCTCGTATTCATAGATCACGCCGGTCATGTCCCGCATGACGCTGGATTTCCGCTCACCCGGCGCGGCGATCACCACGGTGTACAGGCTCAGCGGCTCCACGTACCCCGGCATGCCTTCCACCTGGTATTTCCCCTGGAGACACACCGCCAGCACCCCCAGGCTGATGACGGCCGCCATGTCCGGAGCCGTCTGGCTGTGCTCGGCCACGGCGGTCACATAGTCCCGGAGATTGGCCGGCAGGCACTCCACAGGGAAGGACGGGAGATCGCTGTACTGCGGTTTCAACGGGACCAGCGGCTGAAACAGGGGAGGAGGCGCCGGCTGTGCCTCTTCTTCCTGCGGTGTTGATTCTGGCGCTGCCCTGGGCGTATAGACCTCCGTGCTATGCCGGATCGCATTCCGGATCGTGATCTGCCCATAGGTGCTCCCGCTCTGCGGACGGTCCCACTTGGGCCGCATCAGTCCCGATTGGCGGAACAGGGTATCCATCCGTCCGGCATCCCGCCCGGTCCAGAAGGCCAGCCGGGAGCACAGTGCATGGTCCGCTTCCGAGTGGGAGGGATACCCGGAAATGTCACCCTGCCAGAGCCGGGCGAAGGCTTCTCCGTTCCGGCTGTTCATGGCCCGATGGAGCAGGTCCGCATCATCGGGCAGCGCATTTCCTGCATTTATTGCATTTGCTGCAGGATTCTCAGCATCCGTTTTTCCATTCGGACGGAGCATATACCCCTCAAGAAGCTGCCGCAGTTCCTCTGTCCGATCCCCGAAATCGTCCCGAGTGATCCGGTTCCCGGTCAGTGTGACATACTTGCTTGTCGCTCCGGACACGTATACCTCGATGCCCTGGCGGTGGTTCATGATGTAGTACCGATTGGTGTCATAGCGGAAGCCGGGGGCACGGAAGAGGATGTGAACCCCATCCCCGCCCGGGCTGGTTTCCGTGTAGCTGTGCATCAGCTGGATAATCTCCGCGGCCTGTTCATTGGGTTTCCCATCCGTCAGGCAGTGATCCAGATCGATGGCGCAGATCCCGTCGAAGATGCCGATCCCGATGCCATCATAGCCCTGGGCGGAAGCTGCCGTCCCGAAGGGCACGAAGCTGCTCCGGTCGTTGCTCTGCGCCCGCAGCCCTGTGACCGGCTGATAGGGAACCTTCGTCTTCTTTCCGTTTCGTTCTTCATACCGCCAGCAGCAGAACCGGCCTTCCTGTATTACTGCCTCCGGCAGAGCCGTCAAATTCATGAAAATCTTCATTTCCTCCTTTTCATTTGGCGGCTGCTGTGCTATCATGTGGTTGCGCCGATGATTCACACGGCAGCCGCCGTTGAGTCGTCTGATGAGCTCTCATCTGCCAGGATGGGGGCTCTTCTTTGTTGCGGTAATTTCGATGACCTGTGCCAGCAGCGCTTTGCACTCCTGGAGCAGGGGAACCGCTTCCTCCGGAGCGCTGACCGCGTCCAGGCTTCTGCTGAGGTGCTTGAGCTCCACGCTGAGCCGGTCGCTCTCAAACTTGCCCACACGGATCTCGACCGGATTCCCCAGCAGCGCCTGGATGGTGTATTCCGACACCGTCAGGCCGCTCACAGTAATCCGTGCCCGGATGAGACGGTGCTCCTCCGATGAGGCCCGGAAGCTGATGGTCTTGTTCCTGACCCGGTTGTGATCCCATTCACGCATCATCATCCGCCTCGCTTTCGCGGTAGTATTCCTCAAGCCGATCCGCCAGCCGCTCCTGCCGATCCGGATAGAGGTGGGAGTAGGTGTTGAGGGTGGTCTCAATGTTCTCATGTCCGAGCCGTTCCGCAATCTCCTTCGCGCTGAACCCCAGCTCGATCAGCATGGACGCGTGGGAGTGCCGGCAGTCATGGATCCGGATCTTCTTCACGCCACTGAGCTTGCAGCCCCGGATCATCTCCTTCTCCAGCATGGTTTTGGTGACCGGCAGCAGTGGCGTGTCCGGGCAGGGATCATAGACGCTGTCCCTGTAGTCCAGGATGTCTTCCACCAGGAAGGCGGGGAGATTGACCGTCCGGACGCTCTTCGGCGTCTTCGGGGCTGTGACGATGTCCTTGCCCTTCAACCGCTGATAGGACTTGGTGATGTGCAGGACCTTTGCTTCCAGATCCACATCGGCCCAGGTCAGGGCCAGCAGCTCGCCGATGCGGATGCCGGTCCAGAAGAGGATCTGGAAGGCCAGCCACGGCACCCGTTTGTCCATGATGCTGTCCGCGAATTCCTGGAACTCCTCCTTTGTCCAGATCAGCATCTCGTCCGCCTTCGCCTTGCCCATGCTGCCGGCCTTGCGGCAGGGGTTGAAGGGCATCTCGTAGTAGCGGACGGCGTAGTTGAAGATGGCGCTCAGCTGGTTGTTGATGGTCTTCAGGTAAGTCTGTGAGAATCCCTTCCGGATCAGCGTGTTCTGCCAGGTACGGATATCCGCCACGCTGATCTGGTCCATCTGCCTCTCTCCAAAGTAGGGGAGCAGCTTGTCCTCGATCAGGTACCGTTTGTTGATCATGGTGTGCTCCCGCAGCCGGTGCCCCATGTCCTCCAGGTAGATCCTGACGAAGTCGGAGAACTTCATGTCCAGCCGCCGCTGCTGCTGGGCCAGGAAGCCGTGCAGCCAATCCTCCGCCTCCCGCTTGGTGGCAAAGCCGCGCTTGGTGGATTTCCGGAGCTTTCCGGTCCAGTCCTTGTAGCGGTACTGGATCAGCCATTTCCCGGTCTTCGGATCCTTCTCTGCCTTCAACCTGCCTTCACCTCCGTGTTCAGTCCGTAGCACCGCTCCTCCAGGTACTTCCTGGGCACCTTTCCCGAGAAGGTCAGGTAGCCCTTGGCCGCCAGTTCTTCGTTGAGCCGGTGGATCACCTTGTAGGCATGGCCTACCGAGATGTCCAGCAGCTTTGCGAGGTCCGCAGCCGTGACGTAGCTCTTGTCTTTCATTCGTTTCGCCTCCTTGACTGAATTTGATGTTGCGAGCTCGCACTCATCCCTATTGCATAATAACATAGCGCACTCGCACTGTCAAGTGTCCTTTCGCTACATTCGCAATTTCTTGTAGCTTTCTCGCTCTGAATATGCTATAATCGATTTGATCAAGAGAGCTTGGAGGCGATCGCTATGATGACGACAGGCGAGCGGATCCGGTTTTTCCGCAAACAAAGAAAGCTGACACAGGTTCAGCTTGCTGAAATGACAGGGATTCATCCCGTATCTATCC
Source organism: uncultured Clostridia bacterium (assembly GCA_947165425.1). Classification (GTDB taxonomy): domain Bacteria; phylum Bacillota; class Clostridia; order Christensenellales; family Aristaeellaceae; genus RUG11272. Next base: position 15,596 of record CAMVAJ010000041.1, on the reverse strand, counting down.
GGAAATATGAAATCAATCTGATGCAGCCGCAGCTGGAGCAGATTCAGCGAATCGCAGATGCGCTGAATATCAATATCAATGCGCTCGTTGGCTATGACAGTATGCCGATGAAAATCAGCACAGTGGGGGATTTGCTGGGCTTTCTGATGATCTGCCATCGCGCGCAGCTCATTACCATCACAGGCGAACGAGACCCTGATTCGGGAGGTTTACGGCCGGACACCGTGTCACTTGTTTTGAATCCGGTTCTTGCCAATCTGATCAGTATTTCAGTGGGACAGGACAAAATAAGCCGGGAAGCAGATATCAACCAATTGCATATACTGATGAAGGATCCGGGCATCCTGAGCCTGCTTATCAGTTGGGAACGGTCTCTTATAATCAGAGAGCACGACATTGAGAAGCAAAAAGTAAACCCGAGAATACTCGGGCCGACGCTTGAAAAGATTATTACCGATCAGCTTCAACGTCTTGACGAGCTGGAACTGATTCTCCAGTCGATCAATACGCCCCTCACAGAGTATGCGCCTCATGCTTCAGATCTCTCTGCGGGGGAACAACTGTCTGGCAGTCACCACGATGAAGACGATCCTGCTGGCTTGTAATCTTTTCATGATGGACACCTTCCAGTCCCATTGGGAAAAAACCGGCCTGTCGGATCGTTGTGATGAAGGAGAACAAACCAAAGGAGGCGGGACAGATGAAAAGGGCTTATATCAGCCTTATGATGCTGCTGGTTCTGCTGCTCGCGGCAGGTTCCGCATATGCCGGAGACAATTGGGTCATTGTCGCCACCAGCGGAGAGGGCACGCCGGTTTACGCATCGGCCACAAGCCAGCGGCAAGTCGGTACTCTCTATAACGGTTTCTACCAAAGTATTGGACTGGATGCCACCAATGACCGCTATGAATGCGGGCTGACGAAGGACACGACGGTGTGGCTCAACCAGAAGCGGGCAGAAAACCGTCTTCCGGAAGACGTATATGGTCCCGGAGGCACCGGTGCTGAGAATGTTCCATGCAATTGCTTTCTGGCCGAGGTGACCGCAGACGGCGCAAAGCTCTACTCCGGTACGGGACATAAGCATGTCCTCGCTGAACACCGTGCCGGCACGCTGGTGCTGGTATGCGGATCCTTTGGAAACGACTACTACATCAAGCGCGCAGGATCCGGTTTTATGCCCAAGGGCACGCTACGCAAGGTGCAGGACCTGACCTTTGTACAGGCTTATGACGGCACCTTTGGCATGGAAGGCCTGGAGACGGCAACGGTTTACCTAGAGCAGGACAGGCTGCAGCTCAACGCATCCGCCACTGGTGTGAGTGAGGAACGGACAAACACGTCGGTCAGGAATGGGGACGAGGTAGCCATCCTGCGGGATCTGGGAGATTGGGTACAGGTAGCGGTCAGAACCAGATATGGGTGGAGCTATGGTGGCTTTATGGAGAAGCGTTATCTTGATCCGGACGGTGACCATGGTGTTCCTACTGCCGTGATCAAGACAGATCACCCACTGAATCGCCTGAACGTCCGCTACAGTGCGGATAAGGGCAGCTGGTCCCAGGTGAAACTCTGCTCCGGCCTGCGCGTTCAGGTGCTCGGCAGTGCCAATGGCTGGACGGAGATTGCCATCTATGCCGAGAAAGGAACCTGGAGCGAGCACGGCTTTGTGAAGTCTGTCTACTTGGCTACGGACGATGTGGCGGAAGCTGTTCCCAACGCCTGCGTTAGGGTTCGCCTTCTGAGGGATTACAAGCCCTATCAGTACGGCAATGAAATCTATCCAGCCGGCACAGAAGGCACCGTGATCGGCGTTGAGGAGACCAACCGCTTCGTGATCCGTCTGGACAGCGGGGAGGTGCGATCCTTCCCGGACGAGGATGCCGATCCTCTGCTTGAACCCATCGCCCCGCCTGTCTGGGAGGCCAGAACAACGAAGCAGATCGCCCTCCGGGAGGGCCCGAACAGCAATTCAAAGAAGATCCGCTCGCTGAAGTCCGGCACAACAGTTGAAGTTCTCCTCCGCGGAGAAAAATGGGTACTGGTGCGAGTGAACGGAGAGATCGGCTATGTTCTCAACAACGCAATCAAGCCAAAGAAGATCAAATGATCGGCGATGTTGATTCTCCGAGATTGCCCGCAAAACAAAATTGTACTCAATCTGCACTCACCGGAACGCAAAAATCCCCGGAAACCCGCATGATTGCTGGGTTTCCGGGGATGTGTTGTTTATTCCCACTCAATCGTCGCCACGGGCTTCTCGGAGATATCCCAGAGCACGCGGTTGACGCCGGGGACGGTGGCGATGATCCGGTCGCGGATCGCGCACAGGACGGAGAAGGGGATCTCGGGGACGGTGGCGGTCACGGCGTCCACGGTGTTCACGGCGCGGACGACCACGGCCCAGCCCATGTAGCGCTCGCCCTTGCCGTCCACATACTTGATGCCGGTGGACTGGAAGTCGGGGATGGCGCAGAAGTACTGCCACGGGATCTCGGGCAGCTTGCCGATCTCCTCGCGCACGATGGCGTCGGCCTCGCGCAGCGCCTCGAGACGGTCGCGGGTGATGGCGCCGACGCAGCGGACACCCAGGCCGGGGCCGGGGAAGGGCTGACGGTAGACCATATTGTCCGGGAGGCCCAGCGCCTTGCCGACCACGCGAACCTCGTCCTTATAGAGGAATTTGACGGGCTCCACCAGCTCGAACTTCAGATCCTCGGGCAGGCCGCCCACGTTGTGGTGGGCCTTCACGCCGACGCTCTCGAGGATGTCGGGGTAGATTGTTCCCTGGGCCAGGAAGGCGATGCCGTCCTGCTTGCGGGCCTCCTCCTCAAAGACGCGGATGAACTCGGCGCCGATGATCTTGCGCTTCGTCTCGGGATCCGTCACGCCGGCCAGCTTGTCCAGGAAGCGGTCGATGGCGTCGACATAGACCAGATTGGCGTTCATCTCATCGCGGAAGACGCGGATCACCTGCTCGGGCTCGCCCTTGCGCAGCAGGCCGTGATTGACGTGGACGCAGACCAGGTTCTGCCCGATCGCACGGATCAGCAGCGCGGCGACGACGGAGGAGTCCACACCGCCGGAGAGGGCGAGCAGCACTTTCTTGTCGCCGATCTGCGCGCGGAGGGAGGTCAGTTGTTCGTCGATGAACTTTGCGGCGAGCGCGGGGGTCGTGATGCGCTCCATGGTTGCGGGACGGACGTTGCCCATGGGAATTGCTCCTTTCTGCAGGTGGGAGGGGTCGCGGAATGAATCGTTGTCAGCTGAAGCTCTCCCCGGCGGAGGCGGAGGCCACGACGGCGGGACCCTGTTCGAGCAGCGCTTTGCGCCGCTTGAGAAAGGTCTCGCGGTCCATCATGACGAGACGGTCACAGCCGCTGCAGCGGATCTTGATATCCGCGCCGATGCGCGTTACGGTCCAGATATCGCTGCCGCACGGATGCGCTTTTTTCATGCGCACCACGTCGCCGATGCGGATCTCCTCCACGGCCATGCCGTTCACCTCCCGGGATTCAGCCCATGGCATCATAGCAGATTTTGCGCCATCTTGCAAGAATTCTCTGCAAGGAGTATAATGGAAAAAACGATCGGAGGAGGCGAGGGTGTGCTGGCTGAGAACCCTGTCGGGGTGTTTGACAGCGGAGTCGGCGGGATTTCCACCCTCGGAGCGCTGGAGGCAGAGCTGCCCCGGGAGCGTTTCATCTACTATGGGGACACGCTGAACGCGCCCTACGGCACCAAGCCGGAGGCGGAGGTTTTGCGCTGCGTGCGCGACGTTTTCGGCGCGCTGCGCGGCCAGCAGGTCAAGGCGGTGGTCATCGCCTGCAATACGGCCACGGCGGTCGCCGCGGCGACGCTGCGGGCGGAGATGCCGGACTTCCCGATCATCGGGATCGAGCCGGCCCTGAAGCCCGCGGCGCTGATGCGCCACGGCGGGCGGATCGCGGTGCTCGCGACGCCGCTGACGCTGCGGCTGGAGAAGTTTCACCGGCTGATGGCGCGCTGGGGCGAGGGGGCCGTTCCCGTGCCATGCCCCGGGCTGATGGAGCTGGTGGAGGCCCGCGACGAGGCGGGCGCCCAAGCCTATCTGCAGCGGGTTCTGACGGAGCTGGGCAGCCCGCTGGACGCCGTGGTGCTGGGCTGCACCCACTATGTCTTTCTGCGACCGATGCTGCGGGAGATGCTCCCGCTCGGGACCGCGATCCTGGACGGCAACGCGGGCACGGCGCGGCAGCTGCGCCGGGTGCTTGAGGAGCGGCGGCTCTTGCGCGAGGCGGGGGAGGGCTCGATCGTCCTCGAGACCAGCGGGGACCCGGCCGGGGCGCTGCCGCTGATGGAGACGCTGCTCGAGCGGGCGAGGGCCATCGCGCGGCCGGCGGACGGGACGGCCTAATGCTGCGTTGCAGAGGTTGATTTGGAACAAAAGCTCTTCCTTTTTGTGCTTAAATCGGGTAAAATACACCCATCGATGAAAGGGCCCAGGATCGGGCTGAAAGGATGTGCCGTAGATGAAAGCGCGCCGCAGGAGAACCAAGATTGTCTGCACAATGGGACCACGCCTGTTTGAGAGCGATCTGGTCCGCCCGCTGATGCTGGCGGGCATGGACGTGGCGAGATTCAACTTCAGCCACGGAACCCACGAGACGCATCTGAAGTGGTTCAGGGAGGTCTGCCGCCTGCGGGACGAGCTGGGGCTGCCGGTGGCCACGATGCTCGACACCAAGGGCCCCGAGATCCGCACGGGCGACTTCGAGGGCGGACGGGTGATCCTGGAGTCCGGCCAGCTCTTCACGCTGCACACGGAGCCCTGCATGGGCGACAAGGATCACTGCTTCATCACCTACGCGAACCTGCCCCGGGACGTGAAGCCGGGGGATTCCATCCTCATTGACGACGGCCTCATCGGCATGACGGTGGAGCACGTGACCGAGAAGGAGATCACCTGCAAGGTGCTCAACGGCGGCGCGGTCTCCAACCACAAGGGCATCAACGTGCCGGACGTGCACCTGTCCATGCCCTTCATCAGCGAGAAGGACCGGGAGGACATCCTCTTCGCGATCGAAAACGGCTATGACTTTATCGCCGCCTCCTTCACCCGCTCAGCGGAGGACATCATGCAGATCCGCCGCATCATGCAGGAGAAGGAGTGCAGCTCGATCCGGATTATCGCCAAGATCGAGAATACCGAGGGCGTGCAGAACCTGGAGGAGATCATGCACGTGGCGGACGGCATCATGGTCGCCCGCGGCGACATGGGCGTGGAGATCCCCCTGGAGGAGGTCCCGGGCCTGCAGAAGCGCATCATCCATGAGTGCGTGCTCTCCGGCCGCCCGGTGATCACCGCGACGCAGATGCTGGATTCCATGATGAAGAATCCGCGGCCGACCCGCGCTGAGGCGACGGACGTGGCCAACGCGATCTACGACGGCACGAGCGCGATCATGCTCTCCGGCGAGACGGCGGCGGGCCTTTACCCGGTGGAGGCCGTGCAGACCATGGCCCGCATCGCCCTGCAGACCGAGTCCGATATCGACTATGTCCACCGCTTCTCGGTGGCGAACTATGACACGCGCCACGACATCACGGCGGCCATCTCCCACGCCACGGTCACCTCGTCCCACGACCTGCAGGCCGGCGCGATCATCACGGTCACCAAATCCGGCGGCACGGCCCGGATGATCAGCCGCTACCGCCCGGACTGCCCGGTGGTGGCCTGCGCGACCAGCCCGACGGTCTGCCATCAGCTGAACCTCAGCTGGGGCGTAGTGCCGCTGCTGATCGACGAGGCGGCCTCGACGGACGATCTCTTCGACGCCGCGGTGGACGCGTCCGTGAAGGCGGGCATCATCCGCGACGGCGAGCTGGTGGTGCTGACGGCCGGCGTGCCGCTGGGCATCTCCGGCACGACCAATATGATGAAGGTCCACGTCGTGGGCCACACGCTCCTGCGGGCGACCGGGGTGGGGGCGGGCACGGCCACCGCCGCGGTCTACATCGCCGAGGACCCGGATCGCCCCGCCGAGGGCTTCCGGACTGGCTCCATCCTGGTCTGCAAGCAGACCACCAAGGCGCTGCTGCCCCTGGCGCGCAAGGCCTCCGGCATCATCCTGGAGGACGACGACGTGAACGGCCAGGGCGTCATCGCAGGTCTGAGCCTGGACATCCCGGTGCTGATCGGGGCGGCCGGCGCCACCCGGATCCTCTCGCCCGGCGCGGTGGTCACGATGAACGCCGAAGACGGCACGGTCACCTGCAACTGACCCACACGGAGGGAATACATCGATGCATACGATATATCTGGACGCCTCGGAGTACGCCGGCGCGGCGGAGGTTCACGCCGCGCTCAAGCGCCTGCTGGACCTGCCCGAATACTACGGCATGAACGCCGACGCCCTGCACGATTGCCTGTCGGAGCGGACGGAGAAGGTGAACCTGTTTATCCGCGGCCAGGGAACCCCGGAGGCGGAGGAGACGCTGCGCAAGGTCTGCTGCGTGGTGGAGGACCTGGACGGGGACGTCCGCCGGGCGTAAGGCGTTTGGAAGAGGGAACAGGAAAAAAATGCGCTGCAGCTGCAAGAAATGCGGAACCTATATGGTGCAGGCGGACAGCGACCTGCTGGGCTGCGTCTGCCCGGACTGCGGCTATCGCTGCCGGGACTGCCTTGGCACGGATACGGTGGTGAGCCGGGAAAACCTGCGGGCCCTGGCCTTTGACCCGCGCTTCTCGCCCGAGGCCCTGGCGGCCAACTTTGAGCCGGACGAGGAGGAAGAGGATCCAGACCGCTGGAGAGGGGAAGATACCCATGAATCTTGGTGAACGGATCACAGCCCTGCTGGAGGGCGCGGTGGCGCGCGGGGAGATCCCCTGCGTGAATGTACTGGTGGTGCAGCACGGGCGGGAGGTCTGCTACGCGCAGGCGGGACGCGACATCGCGACCGGACGGCCCATTGCCCGGGACACGATCTTCCGGCTTTACAGCCAGACCAAGCCCGTCACCGCCGCGGCGGTGGCGCTGCTGATGGAGCGCGGCGAGATCGACGTCTGCGACCCGGTGGAGAAGTATCTGCCCGGCTTCCACGGACAGAAGGTGGTCACGCCCGCGGGTGAGCTGGTGGATGCCTGCCGCCCGGTGACGCTGATGGACCTGCTGGACATGCGGGCCGGACTCTCCTACCCCTGGGGGGATGAGGCCGCGAACCGCGCCGCCGCCTATTTCGACGAGGCGACCCGCGCGCTGCTGGCCGGGAGGCCGACGGGCACCGTCGCCTTCTGCGACGGCCTCGGAAAGCTCCCGCTGGCCTTCCAGCCGGGGGAGGACTGGCGCTATTCCACCTGCGCGGACGTACTCGGCGCGGTGGTGGAGGTGGTCAGCGGCAGGTCCTTCAGCCGCTTCCTGCGGGAGGAGTTCTTCGAGCCCCTCGGCATGGCGGACACGGGCTTCCATGTCCCGGCGGAAAAGTGGAGCCGCTTTGTGACCAACTGTGAGCGGACTCCGGAAGGGCTGAAGGTCTTCGACCAGATGCATCTGTTTGTCGGGAAATATGACGAGGAGCCCGCCTTCGCCTCCGGCGGCGCGGGGCTGGTCTCCACGCTGGACGACTATGCCCGCTTCGCGACCATGCTCCTGCGCGGCGGCGAGCTGGACGGCCGGCGGTATCTGGCGCCGGCCACGGTCCGGTGGCTCACCTCCGCGCGCCAGAGCGGCGAGCCGGAGGAGTTCACGCGGGACGGCTACGTCTACCGCAAGCTGATGCGGGTCTGCGCCGCGCCCTCCCGGGTGGGCGGGCTGGCCCGGATGGGCGAGTACGGCTGGGACGGCTGGCTCGGAACCTATTTCGCGAACTTCCCGGATCTGGACCTGACGCTGCTGCTGGGCCAGAACAAGCGGGACACCGGCACCACGGACCTGACGCGGAAGGTCCGCAACACGGTGCTGGCCGCGCTCGGCTGAGCGATCCAATCAGGCGCATCCGCCTGAAACAGATAAAACAAAGAGATCAAAAAAGGAGGAGATTCCCATGCGATTCGGCCATTTCGACGACAAAGCGAGGGAGTATGTCATCGACACGCCCCGCACGCCCTATCCCTGGATCAACTATCTGGGCTGCGAGAACTTCTTCGGCATCATCTCCAACACGGCTGGCGGCTACTGCTTCTACCGCGACGCCCGGCTGCGCCGCGTGACCCGCTACCGCTACAATAACCTGCCCGTGGACAACGGCGGCCGCTATTTCTATATCAAGGACGGCGACACGGTCTGGAATCCCGGCTGGAAGCCCACCAAGACGGAGCTGGATGCCTATTCCTGCCGCCACGGCATGGGCTACACGGTGATCACCGGCGAGAAGAACGGCCTGCAGGCGAGCCAGCTCTCCTTTGTGCCTCTGGGCGTCAACGCCGAGGTGCATCAGATCACCCTGACCAACAAGTCTCAGGGAGCCAAGGACGTGATCCTGACCAGCTTTGTGGAGTTCTGCCTCTGGAACGCGCAGGACGACATGCTGAACTTCCAGCGCAACTTCTCCACCGGCGAGGTCGAGGTCGAGGGCAGCGTCGTCTACCACAAGACCGAGTACCGCGAGCGCCGCAACCACTACAGCTTCTACGCCGTGAACACCCCCGTGGACGGCTTCGACACCGACATGGAGACCTTCCTGGGCCTGTACAACGGCTTCGACGCGCCCCAGAGCGTCATGACCGGGAAGATGGGCAACTCCATCGCCTCCGGCTGGCAGCCCATGGCGGCGCACCAGATCAGGGTGCACCTGGAGAAGGGCGAGGAGAAGAAGTTCAACTTCGTGCTGGGCTACGTGGAGCTGCCCAACGAGGAGAAGTGGGCGGCCCCGGGCGTCATCAACAAGAAGCCCGCCAAGGAGCTGCTGGCCAAGCTGACCACCGACGGACAGATCGCCGACGCCTTCGCGGCCCTCAAGAAGCACTGGGACAACCTGCTCAGCGCCTACACACTGACCACCGACAACGAGAAGCTCTCCCGCATGGTGAACATCTGGAATCCCTACCAGTGCATGGTCACCTTCAACATGAGCCGCTCCACCTCCATGTTTGAGAGCGGCGTCGGCCGCGGCATGGGCTTCCGGGATTCCAGCCAGGATCTGCTGGGCTTTGTCCACCAGATTCCCGAGCGCGCCCGCGAGCGCATCCTGGACATCGCGGCGACCCAGTTCCGCGACGGCGGCTGCTACCACCAGTTCCAGCCCCTGACCAAGAAGGGCAACAACGACATCGGCGGCGGCTTCAACGACGATCCGCTGTGGCTGATCGCTGGCACCGCGGCCTACATCAAGGAGACGGGCGACTTCGGCATTCTGGACGAGCCGACCCCCTACGACTGCAACCCCGACGACTGCGGGAGCCTGATGGAGCACCTGGAGGTCTCCTTCTACCACGTCGTCAACAACCGGGGCCCGCACGGCCTGCCGCTGATCGGCCGGGCCGACTGGAACGACTGCCTCAACCTCAACTGCTTCTCCGATACGCCGGACGAGAGCTTCCAGACCTTCTCCAACCCCAATGCGCCCGACGACCGGGTGGCGGAGTCCGTGCTGATCGCCGGCATGTTCGTGGCCATCGGTCCCGAGCTGGTGGCGCTGGAGAAGCGCCGCGGCAACGCCGAGGCGGCGGAGAAGGCGCAGGCCGCGATCGACGAGATGCGCGCCGCGATCCTGAAGGACGGCTGGGACGGCGAGTGGTTCGTCCGCGCCTACGACGCACTGGGACACAAGGTCGGCTCGCACGAGAACGAGGACGGCAAGATCTTCATCGAGAGCCAGGGCTACTGCATCATGGGCGGCGTCGGCGTGGACGACGGCAAAGCCGAGCAGGCGCTGGAGAGCGTGCATAAGTACCTGGAGACGGAGCACGGCATCGTGCTGCTGCAGCCCGCGTACAAGGAGTACCACGTCGAGCTGGGCGAGGTTTCCTCCTATCCGCCGGGATACAAGGAGAACGCCGGCATCTTCTGCCACAACAACCCCTGGATCATCGCGGCGGAGACCGTGGTGGGCCACGGCGACCGGGCGTTCGACCTCTACAGCCGGATCGCCCCGGCCTGGCGCGAGGCCATCAGCGAGAAGCACAAGATGGAGCCCTACGTCTACAGCCAGATGATTGCGGGCAAGGACGCCCCGAACTTCGGCCAGGCGAAGAACTCCTGGCTGACCGGCACGGCGGCCTGGAACTTCTACGTGATTTCCAACTATATTCTGGGCATCAAGCCGGACTGGGACGGCCTCAAGGTCGATCCCTGCATCCCGCACGGATGGGACGGCTACAGCGTCTCCCGCCGGTTCCGCGGCGCGGTGTACGACATCCGCATCGAGAACCCGGCCCATGTGTGCCGCGGCGTGAAGTCCGTCACCGTGGACGGAAAGGCGATCGACGGGAACGTCCTGCCTGTCTTCGCGGATGGCAAGACCCACGCGGTCGTGGTGACCCTCGGGTAAATCGATCCGTTTCCTGGGCCGGAGAGCGTGAAAAACTCTCCGGCTTTTTCCTTTGCCGCGCGATGGGGGAGACATCAAAAATACAGCTTGACAGAATCAGGAACGTATGCTATCATTGAAAATTGCATCAGTATCTTTGCTGATGGGGTCTATTTTTCTTGTCTTTTCATCTCATGTTATGAAAGAATAGAAAAAATGGGCCTGATGCTGACCGGAAGACATAAGGGGTGATGCTGCCTATGGTGCACGAGGTTCAGATGGGGAAGCTTCGCAAACGCATGAGCTTCTCGCGCATCGACGAGGTTCACAAGATGCCCGACCTGATCGAGGTGCAAAAGAACTCTTACCAGCATTTCCTGGACGTCGATCTCAGAGAGGTCCTTGCGGACGTCTCTCCGATTGTCGACTACAGTGGAAATCTGGAGCTGGAGTTTGTTGACTACTCCCTCGACGAACCCAAAAACCCTGTGGCTCGCTGCAGGGAGCGGGACATGACCTATGCCGCGCCGCTGCGTGTCAAGGTGCGTCTGATCAACCACGAGACAGGTGAGATCAAGGACGGCGAGGTTTTCATGGGCGAGTTCCCGCTCATGACCGAGCACGGAACTTTCATTATTAATGGCGCGGAGCGCGTCATCGTCTCACAGCTCGTCCGTTCGCCGGGCGCGTACTATTCCGAGACGATCGACAAATCCGGCCGGCACCTCTTCTCCAGTCAGATCATCCCCAACCGCGGCGCGTGGATCGAGTACGAGACGGACTCCAACGATGTGCTCTGGGTCCGGATCGACCGCAACCGGAAAATGCCGATCACGATGCTGCTGCGCGCGGTGGGCTACGGCACCAACGCGCAGATTGTCGACCTCCTCGGCGAGGATGAGCGTCTTCAGGCAACCCTGGAAAAGGGCGACAACGCCACCAGCCGCGAGGAAGGCCTCATTGAGATATACAAAAAGCAGAAGCCGGGCGAGCCGGCCTCGCTCGAGAGCGCGACAAAGCTCTTCGATTCCTATTTCTACGACACGAAGCGCTATGACCTGATGCGCGTTGGCCGCTATAAGTTCAACAAGAAGCTGGCCCTCTCGGCCCGCATCGCGGGCCATGAGGCGGCGGAGGACATCGCCTCCCCGCTGACGGGCGAGGTGCTGGTCCACGCGGGCGAGACGATCTCCCTGGCGACGGCCCGCGAGATTCAGAACGCCGGCGTCAACGCGGTGATGGTCTCCGTCGAGGGCGAGGCCCACAAGGTGGTCGGCAACTATTTCGCCGACGCCGCGGCCTATCTGCCCTTTGACCCGGCCGAGGTCGGCATCAACGAGATGGTGCACCTGCCCACGCTGCAGCGGATCATGGCGGAGTCCACCGAGGAGACCCTGAAGGAGAACCTGAAGGCCAACCTCACGCTCCTGATGCCCAAGCACATCGTGCCGGACGACATGGTCGCCTCCATCTCCTACCTGCTGGGCCTGCCCTACGGCATCGGCGTGTGCGACGATATCGACCATCTGGGCAACCGCCGCCTGCGCTCCGTGGGCGAGCTGCTGCAGAACCAGATCCGTATCGGCATGACGCGCCTGGAGCGCGTGGTGCGCGAGCGCATGGCGACCCAGGACTCCGGCGAGGCCCGCCCGGGCGACCTGATCAACATCCGCCCGGTCTCCGCGGCGATCAAGGAGTTCTTCGGCTCCTCCCAGCTGAGCCAGTTCATGGACCAGCCCAACCCGCTGGCCGAGCTGACCCACAAGCGCCGTCTGTCCGCGCTGGGCCCCGGAGGCCTGAACCGCGACCGCGCCTCCTTCGAGGTCCGCGACGTGCACTATTCCCACTATGCCCGCATCTGTCCCATCGAGACGCCTGAAGGCCCGAATATCGGTCTGATCGGCTCGCTGGCGAGCTTTGCGAAAATCAACGAATACGGCTTTATCATGGCCCCCTACCGCCCGGTGGATCCGGTGACCCACCGCGTGACCCGGGACATCAAGTACATGACCGCCGACGAGGAGGACCTGTACAAGATCGGTACGGCCCACGAGCCCCTGACCCCGGAGGGGGACTTCGTCCACTCCAAGATTCAGGTCCGCTCCCGTGCGGAGTACATCGAGGTTCCGCCGGCCCAGGTGGACTTCATCGACGTCAGCCCGCGGCAGGTGGTCTCCGTGGCCACCGCCATGGTCCCCTTCCTGGAGAACGACGACGCGACGCGCGCCCTGATGGGCTCCAACATGCAGCGTCAGGCTGTGCCGCTGCTGGTGCCCGAGGGGCCGATCGTCGGCACGGGCATGGAGTACCGCGCGGGCCACGACTCCGGCGTCTGCATCCTGGCCAAGGAGAGCGGCGTGGTGGAGAAGGTGGACGGCAACCACATCGTCATCCGCGACGAGCTGGGCGAGCGCCACACCTACCAGCTGGCGAAGTTCATGCGCTCCAACCAGGGCACCTGCATCAACCAGCGCCCCATCGTGAGCGCAGGGCAGAAGATCGAGAAGGGCGACCTGCTGGCGGACGGCCCCTCCACGCAGTTCGGCGAGATCGGCCTGGGCCGCAACGCGCTGATCGGCTTCATGACCTGGGAGGGCTATAACTACGAGGACGCGGTCCTGCTCAACGAGCGGCTGGTCAAGTGGGATATCTACACCTCCATCCACATCGAGAGCCAGGAGAGCGAGGCCCGCGAGACCAAGCAGGGCCCCGAGGAGATCACCCGCGACATCCCGAACACCGGCGAGGATCAGCTCAAGGATCTGGACGAGAACGGCATCATCCGCATCGGCGCGGAGGTGCACACCGGCGACATCCTGGTGGGCAAGGTCACGCCCAAGGGCGAGACTGATCTGACCGCTGAGGACCGGCTGCTGCGCGCGATCTTCGGCGAGAAGAGCCGCGAGGTCCGCGACACCTCCCTGCGGGTTCCCCACGGCGAGGGCGGCATCGTCGTCGACGTGAAGGTCTTCACCCGCGAGAACAAGGACGAGCTGGCCCCGGGCGTGAACAAGATGGTTCGTGTCTACATCGCGCAGAAGCGCAAGATCCAGGTGGGCGACAAGATGGCCGGCCGCCACGGCAACAAGGGCGTCGTCTCCCGCGTGCTGCGGGAGGAGGATATGCCCTTCCTGCCCGACGGCACCCCGCTGGACATCGTGCTGAACCCCATGGGCGTGCCTTCCCGTATGAACCTGGGTCAGGTGCTGGAGGTCCACCTCGGCATGGCGGCCAAGGCCCTGGGCTGGCATATCGCCACACCGGTTTTCGACGGCGCGACCTACGAGGAGATCGAGGAGACCATCGACAAGGCCGCCGAGACCGAGTGGGGCAAGAAGATCGGCATCAACCGCACCGGCAAGTTCACGGTCTACGACGGCCGCACCGGCGACGCCTTTGAGCATCCGGTGACTGTCGGCATCATGTACTTCCTCAAGCTCCACCACCTGGTGGACGACAAGATGCACGCCCGCTCCACGGGCCCCTACTCCCTCGTCACGCAGCAGCCCCTGGGCGGCAAGGCCCAGTTCGGCGGACAGCGCTTCGGCGAGATGGAGGTCTGGGCGCTGGAGGCCTACGGCGCGGCCAACACCCTGCAGGAGATCCTGACCTTCAAGAGCGACGATACCGTGGGCCGCGTCAAGACCTACGAGGCGATCGTGAAGGGCCAGAACATCCCGACCCCTGGCGTGCCGGAGAGCTTCAAGGTGCTGGTCAAGGAGCTGCAGTCCCTGTGCCTGGACATCAAGGTGCTGGACCCGGAGCGCAACGTGATCGAGATCCCCGAGTTGGATCCCGAGGACGGCATGCCCAACGAGCCCATCCCGATGCGGGACGAGGTCATGCAGCCTGAGGAGTATATTGAGGAGCCCGCCGATCTCAAGCCCGACGAGTACGAGGACGCGGAGGATCAGGACTTCTCCACCGACGACTTTGCCATTGACGATACCGACATCGACACCATGGACGACATTACCTTCGGCCTGGATGACTTTGGCGGCGATCTGGATCTGTGACGCATCAGACGCCGCCGGCTGCGCGGGGCGCCCCGGCGGCGGAGACTTCCTTGCAGCTTTTGAAGGGAGCGTGAACCTTATTGTTTGAACTGACGAACCTGGATGCGATCCAGATCGGGATGGCCTCCCCGGAGCAGATCCGGGAGTGGTCTCACGGCGAAGTGACCAAGCCGGAAACGATCAACTACCGCACGCTGCGCCCGGAGCGCGACGGCCTCTACTGCGAACGGATCTTCGGGCCGACGAAGGACTGGGAGTGCGCCTGCGGCAAGTACAAGCGCATCAAGTACCGCAACCGGGAGATTCGCTGCGACAAGTGCGGCGTGCAGGTGACCAAGGCGAAGGTGCGCCGCGAGCGCATGGGCCACATCGAGCTGGCCACGCCGGTGAGCCATATCTGGTATTTCAAAGGGATCCCCAGTCGCATGGGCATGCTGCTGGACATCAGCCCGAGGATCCTGGAGAAGGTCCTGTACTTTGTCAGCTTTATCGTCCTGGATCCCGGCAGCGAGGAGACGGGGCTGAAATATCTCGAGCTGATCGACGATCAGCGCTACCATGAGGTCGAGAGCCGCTGCGGCCGCGGATCCTTCGTCGCGAAGATGGGCGCCGAGGCCGTGATGGAGCTGCTCCGCTCGCTGGATCTGGACAAGCTGGCGGAACAGTTGAAGGCCGAGATCGCCAAGATCGACGCCGCCCGCTCCGGGCAGATCCGGGAGACGGAGAGCCAGAAGCGCACCAGGGCCATCAAGCGCCTCGAGGTCGTGGAGTCCTTCCGCGCCAGCGGCAACAAGCCCGAGTGGATGATCCTCACGGCCCTGCCCGTGATCCCGCCGGACCTGCGCCCGATGGTGCAGCTGGAGGGCGGCCGCTTCGCCACCTCCGACCTGAACGACCTGTACCGCCGGGTCATCAACCGCAACAGCCGCCTCAAGCGCCTGCTGCAGCTGGGCGCGCCGGACATCATCGTCCGCAACGAGAAGCGCATGCTGCAGGAGAGCGTGGACGCGCTGATCGACAACGGTCGCCGCGGCCGCGCCATCACCGGCGCGGGCAACCGGGCGCTGAAGTCCCTGAGTGATCTGCTGCGCGGCAAGCAGGGCCGCTTCCGCCAGAACCTGCTGGGCAAGCGCG
>CAMVAJ010000040.1 GCA_947165425.1 uncultured Clostridia bacterium | reverse complement strand
CGCCCTTGATGCGACGCCCTGCTGTGAGAGCCCCTTTCTCAGCCTGGCGGTCCGAAGCTTTAGGGCCGTCTGCTTTTTCCCGGATTTCATACGAAAAACCTCCTCCGCTCAGGGTAGTGGTGAGTACGCCATACCTTTGGGAGAAAGTCAAGTCATTTCTGAAATTATATCTTTTGTGGCTGTGTCAGGACAGCGGTTCTTGCAGGAGAGTAACCCCTTTGCGAAAAGTTGAAGGAGGTTAAAAGGGGTTATACTGATGTGTGAATCCGTTTATTCAGCTCAAAGCTATCGATTATGCACGAAAAAGTATATTCATAAATCTTTATGCAATACCCGACAGCAACTTGCTAAAATAGTTTTCGGCAATAGGTTAATATGATTCTTTTGGCAACAAGTTGATAGAATTGTGCCTCGGCAGCAACTTTAATGAGGCAGCAAGTTCGTATGATTCTCGGCGATCAGAATGGGCGAAAGGTTGATAAACCTTATTTTCCACGGGCAGCAACTTAGTAGAATTCTTTTTGGAGAGACTTTCGCCATGGAATCATTGAAAAACGCTTGACAACAGCAACTGTACCTGCTATCATTAGTTCTGAAAGCAGGAACCAATGAAGGGAGGATGGACTATGATTGTCCTCGACCTGAAACTCAGAGGAGTGTATGGGTTTGATGATTTCAGTATTAACTTCACTTACCCGAAAAAACTCGTAAAATCCATACTGGGGGATGAGCATCTCCGGGGACGGGAGCGATTCCGTTATAAAAAGGTCAACGTCCTGATGGGTTCGAACGCTACAGGAAAAACAAGCCTTGGCAGGGCTTTACTCAAGATATTTGGATACATTAATACAGGGAACGAAGCCCTGCTAGCAGAGATGGCGACAGGTGACGAGGCTTTCTTCCAAATTGATTTTGTCAATGAGGGTTATGTAATGCATCGGCTGTCCTGTAGCATTCATAAGGCGGACGGTTTAGTGGACCTGCATTATCTTACCGCGGACATTGATGAAATGGATTTCTATGAGCGTTGCGTTGAGAAACTCTGCGAAAGAACTGACGAGATCCGGGGGAACCGTTTAGCGCTGAGAAAGCGAGTGGGGGAGATTCATTCACGTTTTGCGTATCCAGAGATAGCTTCTTCACTGCAGACTGCAGGGATCAACAAAAAAGAATTACTCAAAACACTGCAGGCAGTGCTTTCCACCCTTGATCCCACGCTGACAAAAATTGAACAACTTCACGGCGCAAAGGATACATTCATCATCAAGCGGCATGACGTCGAGATTCTCATTCAGGAGGGTAAGCTTCTGAATCGAGAGGTGCTGTCAAGTGGAACGGCAGAAGGTATTGACGTAGCTGTTTTCCTTGCATCTATGCTGTCTGAAGACAGGATGTTCTATTACTGTGATGAGCACTTTTCCTATATACACTCAGAGATCGAAAAGGCCATCTTTGGCCTGATGATGGAGCGAGTGGAAGATAATGAGCAACTGATTTTCACAACCCATAATGCAGAAATGCTGGATCTGAATCTGCCGAAGCATGCCTATACATTTCTGAGAAAAGAGGTAGTAGATGGGCGCAGCCTGGTTACGGCGATTTCAGCTTCAAAGCTTTTGAAGAAGAATACAGATTCAGTCAGGAACGCTATGGACAACGATATGTTTGGAACTTTGCCCGACCTTTCCGGACTGAATGCTCTGGATCGGGGGTGGCCGGATGAACTATAAGAAATGCATATACTTTGTCGAGGGCGCATGCGAGAAGCAGCTTATCGATGCGCTGAAAGCAGAGCCGCGACAACTGACTCCCGGAAAAGTCCTTGTTCACAATATCATTCAAGAGGAAATACCGCGGCGCGAAATCAACATGATTATGAGCAGCACCACTGTTGTTTTTGCCTTTGATACTGACGTTGAGAAAACAGATGTCCTCAAGAAGAATGTAGACCGAGTGAAGCGCTATGCAGAGCAGATCAAGATCGTTTATCTTGCCCAGGTTCTGAATTTTGAGGACGAGATTATCCGCGCCACAGACGTAAAGAGGGTTCGTGACTTGACAAGGAGCGAATCGGTCAGCGAATTCAAGTCAGATTTCTGTAGGATGAAGCCGACAGACTGTCGCAGCTCTCTCGAAAGGCATCACTTTGATATTTCCAAGCTTTGGGTGACTGTGCCTCCGGCTGGGTTTGGTTTTGTCCAGCAAAATGGGGAAACGATTAAAACCAAATAGTCATTGCCTGAGATGCATGCTTTGCGTGAGGATAAACAGGCGTGACGTCAGACAATGCGGTGTTTGCTTTGGTAGCCCAAAAGACCCTGGGAACTATTCAGCTTTGCCATTGGTGAAGTATGGATATTTGACCAGAGCCATTTCCATCTACCTTGAAACAGAAATAGAATTGTCATGGCATGAATAAATATTCGAATCATACACTAAATATACATTGCGATGCAATGCTCGGCAGCAAGTAACCAAGATAATTTCCGGCAAAAGATTGATATGATTCTTTTGGCAACAAGTTGATATAATTGTGTTTGGGCAGTAAGTTTATATGAGCCAGCAAGTTTGTAAGATTATGCAAAACAGTATGGGCGAAAGGTTGATAGAACCTTATTCATGGTCGCCCAATTCAGCACGGTGAGAAAATCGCTAAACCCTTAGATATGCAAATATAAATAGGCCATCGGATATTACATTGGCAGATTTTTGGGGATTTAAGAGTATGCACCTAAGTATACCATTCTTCCCACAAGGATCAATACAACGCTATCAAATCATACACATACACGGATAATGATCCTTACGAAAGTGTATCAACACTTGACACCCATCTTTATACCCAAAACAGCAGGCGGTGTCAACAATGACCATACCTGCTGTATGAAGCTGACCTGCGCTGTTGCAGCCTCATTTTTCCGCTTCCTTGCATTTAATCCTGCAATCTTGCATTTCGTTTTGCAAGTGACCTTTTTGCAGAATTTTCAAGATTTTTTTCGCGCCTCCACCCAGCCGACCCCCTGAAGCAAAGAAAAAGGAGCCTTCTCTCGAAGTCTCCTTCAGCATGAGCCCGGCGGGATTCGAACCCACGACCTTTTGATTCGTAGTCAAACACTCTATCCAGCTGAGCTACGGGCCCATCACGCTGCCCTGTCAGACAGCTTTGATATATTATCACCGCGGCGCGGTTTTGTCAAGTTTTTTTCGAGAAACATTTTGAATGGGATTTCTGGCGCAGCATCCACGACGAAAGCCCTTGTCTGCACTGAAAGGGGAGATGTCGCCGCAGCGACAGAGAGGTTTCACGCGTCCCGCGCTCGCCGCTTCGCGCAAACTCGTCTTTTCCAGGCGCAGTCTGAGGATGACACGGGCGGAGGAATCGATTATACTTTGATGGGGTTCATCCGATGATTCATATATCATTAGGAAGGCGGAGAGACGATGACGGGATTTGCGGGATGTCTGAGGCGTGTGGCGATTCTCCTGCTGACGGCGGTTTTCCTGGGCGCGGGCTTGGCCCGGGCGGAGGAGCCCGCGCCGGCGCAGATCAAGGCGGGCGACGTGCTGTGCTTCGGGGAGCCGGATGAGGCCAGCGGCTTCGACGGCCGGTGGCTGGTGCTGGACGCTGAGCGGACCAACACGGGGGAGGAGGGGATGTTCCTCGTCTCGCTGAGCCTGGTGGGCGGGGACGGCGGAGAGCCGCTGCGCTTCCGGGAGATCGGGGACGTGTCGGTCTCCTTCACGGACCGTGGCGAGCGCTACGCCGAGGCCCACCCCGGTGTGACGGCCTACCAGGGGAGCGATCTCCAGCGCTGGGCCGAGCATTTCATGGAAACGCGCCTGTCGGAGGCGGAGCGGCGGGCGCTGATCCCGACCACGAAGTCCGACGAGGCCATCGTCATCCCCGGCCTGGGCGTCTCGCTACCCGGCGCGGCGACGGGCACCGTGGATTTTGACCCCGCGGAGGGGGTCCTCGCGGGCGACCGGCTCTTCCCGCTGTCGGTGGCGGAGGCGACGAACGCGGCCTACGGCTTCGGGGACGCACACGCCCGGGTGGCCCTCTACAAGGGGACGGCGGCGGGCTACTGGCTCCGCTCGCCTCATATCCCCACCTTCCCGCTGGACGTGGGCTTCGTCTTCCCCTTCGGCGCGGTGATGGACTATCCGGTCAACGCGCGGAGCCTCTACGCGATGGACACCTATGCCCGCCCGGCCTGCAATCTCGATCCCTCCCATATCGCGGAGGCCGAGAGGTTGGCGGACGCCGACGGCGTCACGATCTGGCGTCTGTCCATGCGGGACGGCGAGCCGAACAGCCGGACGTACCGTCTCGACCTCCCGGAGGTGGGCGAGGTGATGGATCTGGCCGCCACGTTCCGCCGCGCGCTGTGGATCGGCGGGGCGGTGATCGCGGCCCTGCTGGGGCTGATCGTCTGGCTGATCGTCCGGGCGGTCCGGAAGCGCCGCCGGGCGCGGTAAAGGGCGCTGACGATACGGGCGCGGGGAGGCTTTCTCCCTGCGCCATGTTTTTTACAATCATATAACGACCGCATGGCCTGCCCGGCGCGAAAAATGCCCGCTTCGGCTATTGACGTTCCAGGCGCGCTATGGTAGACTCATCAGGTAGCCTTATCACGAGTGGCGGAGGGATGGGCCCGATGAAGCCACGGCAACCGGCGGCCCCGGCAGGGAGCCGCGAAGGTGCCAATTCCCACAGCGCGGCACACCCCGGTCCGGGCGCGCTGACAGATAAGGAAGATCCTTTTTGGGAGACTTCCGTCTGAACGGTGTGCGTTCGGCGGTTTTTCTTTTTGAACGCGGGAGGGGGCGCTTCGCCGTCAGCTCCGGCCCGCGCAGCGGCGCGACGGCGGGAAGGAAGAACGTATGAGAACCCTTTTTACCTCGGAATCGGTCACGGAGGGACATCCGGACAAGCTCTGCGATCAGGTCAGCGACGCGGTCCTGGACGCGATCCTGGCGCAGGACCCCATGGCGCGGGTGGCCTGCGAGACCTTCGCCACCACGGGCGTGGTGCAGGTGATGGGCGAGATCACGACGACGGCGCAGGTGGATATCCCGGCGATCGTGCGCCAGACCGTGAAGGAGATCGGCTATGACCGCGCCGAGGCCTGCTTCAACGGCGAGACCTGCGCGGTGCTGACGGCGATCCACGCCCAGAGCCCGGACATCGCCCAGGGCGTGGACGACGCGCTGGAGACCCGCGGGCAGGGCGCGGAGGACATCGGCGCCGGCGACCAGGGCATGATGTTCGGCTTCGCCTGCGACGAGACGCCGGAGTATATGCCGATGCCCATCGCGCTGGCCCAGCGGATGGCGCGCCGGCTGGCGGCGGTGCGCAAGGACGGCACCCTCCCCTGGCTCCGTCCGGACGGGAAGACCCAGGTGACCGTGGCCTATGAGGACGGCAAGCCGGTGGGCGTCGACACGGTGGTCGTCTCCACCCAGCACGCCCCGGAGATCCCGCTGGAGGAGCTGCAGGCGGCCATCCGCCGCGAGGTGGTGGAGGCGGTGATCCCGGCGGAGCTGCTGCGCCCGGAGACGCGCTACTTTATCAACCCGACGGGGCGCTTCGTCATCGGCGGCCCGATGGGCGACACGGGCCTGACGGGCCGGAAGATCATCGTGGACACCTACGGCGGATACGCCCGGCACGGCGGCGGCGCCTTCTCCGGCAAGGATCCGACCAAGGTGGACCGCAGCGCGGCCTACGCGGCGCGGCATGTGGCGAAGAATATCGTGGCGGCGGGCCTGGCCTCCCAGTGTGAGGTGCAGCTCGCCTACGCCATCGGCGTCGCCCGGCCGGTGAGCCTGCGGGTGGAGACCCGCGGCACGGGCAGGGTCCCCGAGGAGCGCCTGGCGGAGGCGGTGGCGGAGCTGTTCGACCTGCGCCCCGCCGCGATCATCCGCCGTTTCGATCTGCGCCGTCCGATCTACCGGCAGACCGCCGCCTACGGCCACTTCGGCCGGGACGATCTGGACCTGCCCTGGGAGCGGCTGGACATGGCCGAGAGCCTGCGGGCGCGGTTCGCCGACTGCGGCGCTTGATTTTTCGCCGGAATCTGCTACAATAGCGGCGGAACAGGAGGGGACGCGGAATGCGGATATTTGTGGACGCGATGGGCGGCGACAACGCGCCTCAGGCGCCCGTCACCGGAACCATCGAGGCGCTGCGGCGCTTCCCGAAGCTTGAGGTGGATCTGGCGGGCGTGCTCAGCGAGGTGGAGCCGCTGCTGAAGGACTGCGACGACGTCCGGAGCCGCATCCGCCTGGTGGATGCCCCGGAGGTCATCACCAACCACGACCACCCCGCCATGGCGGTGCGCCGGATGAAGAAGTCCGCCACCGTGATGGGCATGGTGGCCGTCCGGGAGGGGGAGGCCGACGGCTTCGTCTCCTGCGGCTCCACGGGGGCCACGCTGATGGGCGGTATCCTGTGCCTGCGCCGGATCGACGGCATCGAGCGCCCGGCGCTCGCGCCGATCCTGCCCAACGGCAAGCGCGGCGCGCTGCTGATCGACTGCGGCGCGAATGTGGACTGCCTGCCGGATCACCTGGTGATGTTTGGCCTGATGGGCCACGCCTATATGAAGGGCGTCATGGGCATCCAGGAGCCGAGGGTGGGCCTGATCAACATCGGCGCGGAGGCCGAGAAGGGCAACGCCCTCGTGAAGGCCGCCTACCCGCTGATGGAGCAGGCGCCCTACCGCTTTGTGGGCAACGTGGAGGCCCGCGACCTGCTGGCGGACCAGGCCGACGTGCTCGTCTGCGACGGCTTTGACGGCAACCTCGTGCTGAAGTTCATGGAGGGCGTCGCCGGCACGCTGATGGGCATCATCAAGCAGGAGCTGACGGCGGACACCCGCTCCAAGGTGGGCGCGCTGATCGCCAAGCCCGCCTTCCGCCGGGTGAAGAAGGCCATGGACTACTCCGAGGTGGGTGGCGCGCCCCTGCTGGGCGTGCGGGGCGCGGTGGTCAAGGGCCACGGCTCCTCCAACGGCCACGCCTTCTCCTGCGCGATCGCCCAGTGCGTCCGGATGATCGAGGGCAAGGTCCCGCAGATCATCGAGGAGGGCCTGCGGGCGAGCGGAAACTGAGAGCGCCATATCCGAACCATTCGGATTGACCTGTTTTGTATGGATGGAAAGGGAGGAAACCAACATGATTTTCGAGACCGTACGCAGCATGATCGCCAAGCAGCTCAAGGCCGACGAGGCGTCCATCACCCCCGAGACCCGGCTGGTGGAGGACCTGAAGGCCGACAGCGCCAACGTGATGATCATGATCATGGACCTGGAGGACAAGTTCGGCATCATGGTCGAGGACGATCAGATCATGAAGATGAAGACCGTGGGCGACGTGGTGGCCTACATCGAGAGCCATCAGTGACGCGGGGCCGCAGGGCCGGAGGGCGCAGTCCGCACAGGGCTGCGTCTTTTGTACAGCCGGGGAGGACGGAGTGACATGCAGCAGCTGACTGAGAAACTGGGCTATACCTTCCGCAACCCGCAGCTCTTGCGGGAGGCGCTGACCCACCCCTCGCGGAGCGCGGTGAACAACCAGCGCCTGGAGTTCCTGGGGGACGCGATTTTAGGGGCGATCATGGCCGAGAAGCTCTACCGCGCCTTCCCGGAGGCCCAGGAGGGGGAGCTGACCCGCCTGCGGGCGCTGCTGGTGTGCGAGGAGACCCAGAGCCGGATCGCCCAGCGCCTGGGCCTGGGGGAGGCCCTGATGCTCGACCACGGCGAGAGCCTCTCCGGCGGCCGCACGAAGCCCTCGGTGCTCTGCGACACGATGGAGGCCGTGCTGGCGGCGATTTTCCTGGACGGGGGCCTCGCGCCGGTGATCGCGCTGATCGACCGGATCTGGCCCTCGGTGGAGGAGCTGCACCAGCCCCAGAAGGACTACAAGAGCATGCTCCAGGAGGCCCTGCAGGTCCATGGCGGCGAGGTGCCCGTCTACACCCTCGTGGACCGGCACGGCCCGGACCACGCGCCCGTGTTCGAGGTAGCGGTGAGCCATCAGGGCCGCGAGCTGGCCCGGGGGACCGGCCACAGCAAGAAGCTGGCCGAGAAGGAGGCCGCCCGCGCCGCCCTGGAGCGCATCGGGGAGCCCCAAACGACATGAAAGGCGGATGGACCGTGCCGGCCTTGCCCGGCACGGCTTTGGGTTATCCATTCCAAGGTAAAAAACCACAGGAAAAACAATCAGACCCTTGTGAGCAGGGCACCGCGCGATTATAATATGTCCCATCCGGCGGGCTTCCCGCTGGCATGCATGGATTGATTTAAGGAGGAAAAAAAGATGAAAAAGCTGCTCGCGCTGGTTCTCGCGCTGGCCCTGACCCTGGGCATGACCGCGGCCTTTGCCGAGGATCTGACCCTGACCATCGGTCACATCGGCCCCCAGACCGGCCCCGCCGCCGTGTACGGCCTGGCCACCTATCGCGGCGCGCAGATCGCCGCCGATGAGATCACCGCGGCCGACAACGGCATCACCGTGGTGCTGCTCAACGAGGACGACGCCCACGACGCCGAGAAATCCATCACCGCCTACAACACCGTGATGGACAACGGCGCGCAGATGATCGTCGGCACCACCACCACCGCCCCCTGCATCGCGGTCAGCGCCAAGGCCTTTGAGGAGCGCGTGTTCATGCTGACCCCCTCCGCCTCCTCGCCCGACGTGACGGCGGAGAACGACAACGTCTACCAGCTCTGCTTCACCGACCCCAACCAGGGTTCCGCCTCCGCGGCCGTGATCAAGGACCGGGCGCTGGGCACCAAGATCGCCGTGATCTACAACAACGCGGACGCCTACTCCACCGGCATCTACCAGACCTTCATCGCGAAGGCGGAGGAGCTGGGCCTGGAGGTCGTCTCCACCTCCACCTTCACCGATGACACCACCGACTACTCCGTGCAGGTGGCGGCCGCCAAGGATGCCGGCGCGGACCTGGTCTTCCTGCCCATCTATTACACCCCCGCCTCCCAGATCCTGATCGCCGCCAACACCATCGGCTATGAGCCCGTGTTCTTCGGCGTGGACGGCATGGACGGCATCCTGACCCTCGAGGGCTTCGACACCTCGCTGGCCGAGGGCGTCATGCTGCTGACCCCCTTCGTGGCCGACGCGAAGGACGAGCTCACGGTGAACTTTGTGGCCAAGTATCAGGAGCTCTACAACGAGGTCCCGAACCAGTTCGCCGCCGACAGCTATGACTGCGTGTACGCCCTGGTTGCCGCCGCCCAGAAGGCCGGCGTGAAGACCGGCGACGCGGCCGAGGATATCTGCGACGCGATGATCGCCGCCATGCAGGAGCTCGAGATCGATGGCCTGACCGGCCACATGACCTGGAACGCCGAGGGCGAGGTTGACAAGATCCCCACCGCGATGGTGATCAAGAACGGCGTCTACGTGGGCCTGGACAACTAAGCGACCATCATGAGGAGACCCGGCCCGGACGAGCAGTCCGCGCCGGGTCTTTCTTCCTGTTTAGCTGTGAAATAACGAAGGATTCTCATTGATCGTGCAAAAGAGAACTCCTCATTCTTCACGGTTATTTCAGGGCGCTGCGGTGGACAAGACGGCCGACCTGTGCTATCATGGATGGGAACTCACCTGGAGGAGGCGGAGCGTACAATGGCATTTCTGTCCAATCTGGTCAACGGCATCAGCCTGGGCAGCATCTACGCGATGATCGCGCTGGGCTACACCATGGTTTACGGCATCGCCAAGATGCTGAATTTTGCCCATGGCGACGTGATCATGGTAGGCGCTTACCTGGCGTTCTGCGCGGCGCAGTACTGGGGGCTTCCCCCGCTGGTGTCGCTGCTGGTCGCCATGGCGGCCTGCACGGTGCTGGGCATGACCATCGAGAAGCTGGCCTACGCGCCCCTGCGCCAGGCGACCTCCCTGGCGGTGCTGATCACGGCCATCGGCATGAGCTATCTGCTGCAGAACCTGGCGCTGCTGATCTGGGGCGCCAACCCCAAGGTCTTCCCGGATCTGATCAGCCTGGACTCCCTCCATCTCTTCGGCGGGGAGCTGGTGATCAAGGGCGCGACGGTGGTCACCATCGCCGCCAACATTGTCATCATGGTGGTGCTGACCCTCTTCATCAACCGGACGAAGATGGGCAAGGCCATGCGCTGCGTCTCCGAGGACCGCGGCGCGGCGGAGCTGATGGGCATCAACGTGAACCGCACCATCTCGATGACCTTCGCCATCGGCTCGTGCCTGGCCGCGGTGGCGGGCTTCCTGCTCTGCTCCTCCTATCCGATGCTGCAGCCGACCACCGGCTCCATGCCGGGCATCAAGGCCTTCACGGCGGCGGTCTTCGGCGGCATCGGCTCGATCCCCGGGGCCATGATCGGCGGCATCCTGCTGGGTGTGATCGAGATCCTGGGCAAGGCCTACGTCTCCACGGAGCTGGGGGACGCGATCGTGTTCGCCGTGCTGATCATTGTGCTGCTGGTGCGGCCCACCGGACTCCTGGGCAAGCCCATGCGAGAGAAAGTGTGAGGTGGGCGGCATGAAGGCAAAGCGTTCCAAGCTGATTTACAACCTGGTCACCTTCGGCGTGGTGATCGCGGCGTTCGTGATCATGACCATCATGATCAACAACAAGACCATCTCCCGCTCGCTGAAGGGGCAGCTGATTCCGATCTGCAGCTGGATCATGATGGCGGTCTCCCTGAACCTGGTCGTGGGCATCTCCGGCGAGCTGAGCCTGGGCCACGCGGGCTTCATGAGCCTCGGGGCTTTCACGGGGATCGTGGTCTCCGGCTGGCTCCTCAACGGCTTCCAGATGGAAGATCCCACCCTGCGCCTGGTGCTGGCGCTCGTCGCGGGCGGCGTCGTCGCGGGCGTCGCCGGCGTGCTCATCGGCATCCCGGTGCTGCGGCTGCGAGGGGACTACTTAGCCATCGTGACCCTGGCCTTCGGCGAGATCATCAAAAACGTGATGAACTGCATCTACGTCTCCGTCGACGGCACGGGGTTGCGCTTCGGCTTCCTGAACAACACGATCCCGGGCATCATCCTGCTCAACGGCCCCAACGGCGCGAAGGGCGTCAAGACCATCTCCACCTTCACCGCCGGCTTTGTGCTGGTGCTGATCACGCTCGTGGTGGTGCTGAACCTGGTGAATTCCCGGGCCGGGCGCGCCATCCAGGCGACCCGGGACAACCGCATCGCCGCCGAGTCCATGGGCGTGCCGGTGACCCGCTACAAGATGATGGCCTTCGTGACGGCGGCGGTGATCGCCGGCATGGCGGGCGTGCTCTACGGCCTGAACATGGCGACCCTGGTGCCCACCAAGTTCTCCTTCAACGAGTCCATCAACGTGTTGGTCTTCGTGGTGATGGGCGGCATCGGCAACGTGCTCGGCTCGGTGATCTCCGCGACCGCGCTGACTATCCTGCCCGAGAAGCTCCGCTTCCTGCAGAACTACCGGATGCTGATCTACGCTGTCGTGCTGATCCTGGTGATGGTGCTGGGGAACAACCCCACGCTGAAGAGCTGGTTCCGCTCGCTCTTCGGCAGATTCCGCGGAGGCAGGTCCGCGCGGGAGAACGGCACGGAGGAGGTGATCGGCCGTGAGTGAGGTCAAGAAGCGTCATTCGGACACCAGGATGGTGCCCTATCCCTCCCAGGCCATCGTCCCCGAGCGGGATCTGAACCGGCAGCCCGTGCTGGAGACCCGGCATCTGGGCATTGAGTTCGGCGGCCTGAAGGCGGTGGACGACTTCAACATGATCATCGGCCGGACCGAGATCGCCGGCCTGATCGGCCCCAACGGCGCGGGGAAGACCACGGTTTTCAACCTGCTGACGAAGGTCTACGAGCCCACCACCGGCACCGTGCTCATCAACGGCCGGGACACCAAGGGCCTCTCCATCGTGCAGACGGCCCACTTAGGCGTGGCCCGCACCTTCCAGAACATCCGCCTCTTCTCCCAGATGTCGGTGGAGGAGAACGTGCGGATCGGCCTGCACAACCAGATCAAGTATTCCATGCTCTCGGGCGTGCTGCGGCTGCCGAGCTACTGGAAGCAGGAGCGCAGACAGCATGAGGAGGCCATGGAGCTGCTCTCCATCTTTGACATGCAGGATCTGGCGGACGTGCGCGCGGGGAGTCTCCCCTACGGCGCCCAGCGGCGGCTGGAGATCCTCCGCGCCCTGGCCACCAACCCCTCGCTCCTGCTGCTGGACGAGCCCGCGGCGGGCATGAACCCCCACGAGACCGAGGAGCTGATGGAGAACATCGCGAAGATCCGCGACCGTTTCCAGATCGCGATCCTCCTGATCGAACACGACATGTCCCTGGTGATGGGCGTGTGCGAGGGCATCTGCGTGCTGAACTTCGGGCGGATCATCGCCAAGGGCACCGCGGACGAGATCCAGCGCAACCCTGTGGTCATCGAGGCCTACCTGGGCAAGCGGAAGGAGGGCTGACCTTGACGGAGACGAGACAGACGCCCATGCTGCAGGTCAGCGACCTGCAGGTCTACTATGGGGCGATCCACGCGATCAAGGGCGTGTCGCTGGAGGTCTATGAGGACGAGATCGTGACCCTGATCGGCGCCAACGGCGCGGGCAAGTCCACGACCCTGAACACCATCGCCGGCCTTCTTAAGCCGAAGTCCGGGAGCGTGGTCTTCGAGGGGAAGTCCATCGGCGGGCTGGGGGCCTCCAAAATCGTCCCCAACGGGCTGTGCCTCTGCCCGGAGGGGCGGCGGGTCTTCCAGCAGATGACGGTGCGGGAGAACCTGGAGATGGGCGGCTACTGCCGGACGGCGGCGGAGAACGCCGAGGCGCTCGCGGACGTCTTCGGCCGCTTCCCGCGCCTGAAGGAGCGCGAGCGGCAGGTGGCGGGCACCCTCTCCGGCGGCGAGCAGCAGATGCTGGCCATGGCGCGGGCGCTGATGTCCCGGCCCCGGCTGCTGATGCTGGACGAGCCCTCGATGGGCCTGGCGCCGATCCTGGTAGAGCAGATTTTTGACATCATTCAGGAGCTGCACCGCTCTGGGGTGACCATACTGCTGGTGGAGCAGAACGCCCAGATGGCCCTCTCCGTGGCGGATCGGGCCTACGTGCTGGAGACCGGCACGATCACCATGAGCGGCCCGGCGGAGGAGCTGCTGCACAACGACGCGGTGCGCCGGGCTTATCTGGGGAACTGAACAGATCCTGTCTCCGGTCAGGGCCGCGTTCCGCGCTGCGCACCGCAGCAGGTGGACGCGGCCTTTGCCGTGGGCGAGCGAGCGAGGAGAATCGATGTGACAGAGATGGACCGGGCGATCCGGGAGACGATGAATGAGATGGAGCGGGTTTCCCGCGAACACAGCCTGTGCCGGGCGGAGGGAAACCCGCCGCCGGACCGGCGCGAGGTGGTGCGGGTGATCAAGGGCCTGCAGGCGCTGCTCTTCCCGATGGGCTTCCGGCGGGAGGACCGCTGGATGCCGGACGAGGCGCTGCTGCGGGAGATGATGGCGGTCCTCCGCGTTCAGCTGATCGCCGCCATGGACTTCCAGGAGGATACGGCCTGCGCCTGCGAGAAGCGGGCGGAGAGCATCTGCCTGGCCTATGTGCGCCAGCTCCCGGAGATCAAGCGGCTGCTGCTCAAGGACATCGAAGCCCTCTACGAGGGGGACCCGGCGGCGACCTGCCCGGAGGAGGTGCTGATCTGCTACCCCGGCTTCTACGCGATCTCCATCTACCGCCTGGCCCACGGCCTGTTCCGCCTCAACGCGCCGCTGATCCCCCGGATCATGACCGAGTTCGCCCACGAGAAGACCGGCATCGACATCCACCCCGGCGCGACCATCGGGGAGTACTTCTTCATCGACCACGGGACCGGCATCGTCATCGGCGAGACGACGGTGATCGGCGATCACGTGAAGCTGTACCAGGGCGTGACCCTGGGGGCGAAAAGCTTCGAGCTGGATGAGCACGGCAACCCGGTCAAGCGCATCAAGCGCCATCCGAATATCGGGAACCATGTGGTGATCTACGCCAACGCCACCATCCTCGGCGGGGACACGGCGGTGGGGGACCACTGCGTGATCGGCGGCAACACCTGGCTGACCCACTCCGTGCCCGCCGGGAGCACGGTGACCTACAAAACCGAGTGAAGGCCGAGGCCGGCCTGTGAAAAAAAGAGGAGGAGAACCCATGCGCAAGATCTATCATGGCGCCATCGAGCTGATCGGAAACACCCCGCTGGTGGAGACCGTCAATCTGGCGCGGGAGCTGGAACTGCAGGCCACGCTCCTGCTGAAATTAGAGTATTTCAATCCCGCCGGCAGCGTCAAGGACCGCGTCGCGAAGGCTATGATCGAGGACGCGGAGGCGAAGGGCCTGCTGAAGGCCGGCTCCGTCATCATCGAGCCGACCTCGGGCAACACGGGCATCGGCCTGGCCTCCATCGCCGCCGTGAAGGGCTACCGCATCATCCTCACCATGCCGGACACCATGAGCGTGGAGCGCCGGAATATCCTGAAGGCCTACGGCGCGGAGATCGAGCTGACGCCCGGGACCCAGGGCATGAAGGGCGCCATCGCCCGGGCGGAGGAGCTGGCCGCGCAGATCCCGGGCGCGTGGATCCCCGGCCAGTTCGTCAACCCGGCGAACCCGGCGGCCCACCGGGCCACCACCGGCCCGGAGATCTGGCGGGACACGGAGGGGGAGGTCGATCTGTTCGTCGCGGGCGTGGGCACCGGCGGCACCCTGACGGGCGTGGGCGAGTATCTGAAGGCGCGCAAGCCCGGCCTGCGCGTCGTGGCGGTGGAGCCGGCGGACTCGCCGGTGCTCTCCGAGGGGCACGCCGGCCCGCACAAGATCCAGGGCATCGGCGCGGGCTTTGTCCCGGAGGTGTTGAACACGGCGGTCTATGACGAGATCATCCCCGTGCAGAACGAGGACGCCTTCGCGGCGGCCCGGCTCCTGGCGCGGCGGGAGGGGATCTCCGTGGGCATCTCCTCGGGCGCGGCCCTCCATGCCGCCATCGAGCTGGCCCGCAGGCCGGAGAACAGGGGCAAGCAGATCGTCGCCCTGCTGCCGGACAGCGGCGACCGCTACTATTCGACGCCCCTATTTGGCTGAGCAGCGCGCCGGCGCGGGGCCGGCGGACCGAGCTGAAGGAGAGCAACATGCGGATTGTCGTGAAAGTCGGAACCTCCACCCTGGCCCATCCGACGGGGCTGACCAACCTGCGCCGGGTGGAGGAGCTGTGCCGGGTGCTGAGCGACCTGAAGAACGCCGGGCACGAGGTGATCCTGGTCTCCTCCGGCGCCATCGGCATGGGGGCCGGGAAGCTGGGCCTTCCGGAGCGCCCGCGGGACACGGCGGGCAAGCAGGCCGCGGCGGCGGTGGGCCAGTGCGAGCTGATGTACACCTACGACCGCCTTTTCGGCGAGCAGAACCATGTGGTGGCGCAGCTGCTGCTGACGGCGGAGGACTTCTCCCATCCGACGCGGCGGGAGAACCTGGAGCGCGCCATGTTCCGGCTGTTGGAGATGAAGGCGCTGATGATCGTCAACGAGAACGACACCGTGGCCACGGAGGAGTTCGGCGTGGGGGACAACGACACCCTGAGCGCCCTGGTGGCGGTGGCGGCGAAGGCGGATCTGCTGGTGCTGCTCTCGGATATCGACGGCCTCTACACCGCCGACCCCCACACGCACCCGGAGGCGGAGCTGATGCACCGGATCCCGCGGATCACGGAGGAGATCAAGCGCATGGCCGGGGGCAGCGGCTCGGCGCTGGGCACGGGCGGCATGGCGACTAAGCTCCGCGCCGCCCGGATGGCCACGGAGGCCGGGATGGACATGGTGATCGCCAACGGCGGGAAGCCGTCGGTTCTGTATGATATCGTCGCGGGGACACCCGTCGGGACGCGGTTCCTGGCGCGGCATGGAGAGGAGGCTTGAAGGCTGTGCGCACGACGGGGGAGATTCTGGCGGAGGCACAGCGCGGGCGCGCATGCCTCAGCCGGCTGACCACGGAGAAAAAAAACGAGGCGCTGCTGGCAATGGCGGAGGCTCTTGTCGCGCGGACGCCGGAGATCCTGGCGGCCAACGCGGTGGATTTGCAGGCAGCCAGGGGGCGTATCTCCGAGGTGATGCTCGACCGCCTGGCGCTGACGGCGGATCGGATCGCGGGCATGGCCCAAGGCATCCGGGACGTGGCGGCACTGCCCGACCCTGTGGGGGAGACGGTGGAGCGCCTGGCGCGGCCGAACGGCCTGATCATCGAGAAAAAGCGCAGCCCGATGGGCGTGATCGCGATCATCTACGAGTCCCGGCCCAACGTGACCAGCGACGCGGCGGCCCTGTGCCTGAAGGCTGGCAGCGTCTGCGTCCTGCGGTGCGGCCGGGAGGCCCACGGCAGCGCGGCGGCGGTGGTCTCCGCCCTGCGGGAGGGGCTGGCGGCGGCGGGGCTGCCCGGCGAGCTGGTGAACCTGGTGGAGGATACCTCCCGCGCCTCGGCGGCGGAGATCATGCAGGCCAACGGCCTCGTCGATCTGCTGATTCCCCGGGGCGGCGCGGGGCTGATCCGCGCCTGCGTGGAGAACGCCACGGTGCCCTGCGTCCAGACCGGGACGGGCATCTGCCACGTCTATGTGGACCGGGACGCGGACCTGGAGATGGCGCTGCGCATCGTGGAGAACGCGAAGACCAGCCGCCCCTCCGTCTGCAACGCGGAGGAGGTGCTGCTTGTGCACCGGGAGGCGGCGGCGGACTTCCTGCCCCGGCTCCGGGAGCGCCTGGTGACCGCCCGGGCCGAGCATCCGGTGGAACTGCGGCTGGATCCGCGCGCCGCGGCGTTCATCCCCGGGTCGCCCGCGGGAGAGGCGGACTTTGACACGGAGTTCCTGGACTATATCCTGGCGGTGAAGGTCGTGGACAGCCTGGAGGAGGCCGTCGCGCATATCGCCGCCCACTCCACCCACCACTCCGAGGCGATCGTCACCCGGGACGGGGCGGCGGCGGAGCGCTTCACCCGGGAGGTGGACAGCGCGGCGGTCTATGTCAACGCCTCCACGCGCTTCACCGACGGCGGGGAGTTCGGCATGGGCTGCGAGATGGGCATCTCCACCCAGAAGCTCCACGCCCGGGGCCCGATGGGCCTGCGGGAGCTGTGTACCTGGAAGTATGTGATTCACGGGAACGGGCAGGTGCGCTGATAGATGAACGAGTTTTACGCCTACATGGCGCGGATGAAGCTGATCCGGCGCTGGAGCCTGATGCGCAACACCCAGCCGGAGAACGACGCGGAGCACTCCCTGCAGGTGGCGATGATCGCCCACGCCTTAGCGGTGATGGGATGCGACCGGTACGGCCGCCGCGCGGACCCGGAGCACGTGGTGACCCTTGCGGTCTACCACGACGCGGCGGAGGTGCTCACCGGCGATCTGCCGACCCCGGTCAAGTACCACTCGGACGACCTGCGCGCCGCCTATTCCCAGGTGGAGGACGCGGCGGTGGAGAAGCTGACGGCCATGCTGCCCGAGGAGCTCCGGGGCGAGATCGCCCCCTGCCTGCGGGAGACGGACACCGAGGCCGCGCGCCTGGTGAAGGCCGCCGACCGCATCAGCGCCTACGTCCACTGCATGGAGGAGCAGCGCGCCGGCAACCGGGAGTTCGACGCCGCGGCGGAGCGCATCCTCCAGTCCATCCACGAGATGGCGCTCCCCGAGGTGGAGGATTTCCTGCGGGAGTGCGTCCCCGCCTTCCTGCTGACGCTGGACGAGCTGAACAAATGAAAACGAAAAGCGCCCCCGGGCGCGCCGGCCTGCCAAAGGCCGACGCCCTCCCGGGGGTGCTTTTTTCGCCTGGGCTGGTCACGCGCTGCCCAAAGGGCGGCGCTTTACTGGCCGGTTACGTAGCCGTCCGGTACGGTGCCCGCGGGGTAGAGCGCGCTGGGGGCGGGGAGGTTTACGGGCGGGATATAGTTGTTCGTGGGCGTGCGCACCGTGGGCTGGGGCTCGAACTTGTCCCCGAAGATGGGTTCGTAGGTCATGGAGGCGTCCAGTCGGCGGACGATGAACTGGGTCACGGCGATGGCGGGGTAGACCTCGGTCTCGTTGAACTTCCACCCGGCGACGCGCTTGCCGCGGGGGATGACGGCCCGGATTTTCGCGGTGACCTGACCGCCCTGCTCCATGAGGCCGGTGGCCCGGTTGGGGTAATCCTCGGTGAAGTCCTGCATGGTGATCCAGCCGCCCGCCCCCTTCGTCTCGCTCTTGAGGTGGCAGAACTCGCCGTGAAGCACCTGCAGCACCCGGCGGCCCTCCGCCTCCGGGATGGCGGCGTGGAGCGTCTCGCTTTCGGCCCGGGTGTAGACCACCTCGAAGGTCCAGTCCGCGTCCACCCGGGTGACGCGCAGATACTTGACTGTCTTGAGAAAATCATAGCGCACGCCGTTGATGACCCAGTAGTCGATCCGATGACCCTTCGGGATGGCGGCGGTGACGACCACGTTGTCCTCCGGCTTGACGGTCAGGGCGGTGTACACGCTGCCCTCCGCCTTGTTGCGGTCATTGGCGTATTGGATGGCCGCGCCGACGGCGCGCAGCTCAAAGCCGTCGCGGGTCGGGGACTGCGCCGGACCCGCGTCATCCGGCGCGTCGGCGGCGGGCGGGACCGGAGCGGACGCGCCCGCCGGGGCGGTCCGCGTCAGGTAGCGCCAGAGGACCAGACCGGACTGCCCGCCGTAGGTGACAAAGGCGCAGATGTCAGTGGATTTCTCCGGGTCGGGGGTGAGCGCGGCGCCCTCCGGGACGGTGGCCAGCACCTCGTTGGTGGCCTCGTCCCGGAGGGAGAGCCCCACGCCGCCCTCGGAGCGGACATAGTAGGTGTCCGCCGCCGCGCTGCCCGCAAGCAGCGCGAGGCAGACCAGAAGCGCCGTCAAACGTCGCAGCTTCATGGAAACGACCTCCTTGCCATGGGCTGATTCGGTTTTGCATGGGGAATGGAAAACCTTCCCTTTTCTTAAGAAGAGCATACCACTTCGGCACGGTTTTGTCCAGAGGCGGGGAGACGCTGAAAAACCGCCCCGCGAGGCGCGGGACGGTTGAAATGGAGATTGATTTTGGATGCGGGCGTGACCCGGTGAGGGGATGGGGCGGAGACGGGGTCACTTGCCCCAGATGGAGTAGACGCCCGCGGCCTCCAGGATGATCAGCACGACCGTCACGGCCAGCAGGACGTACACGGTCCGGATGATCCAGGTCAGGTGCCGCTCCTTCAGCGGGACCTTGTCGTAAAGATGGATCTTTTTTTCATGCACGGCCTGGGAGAAGGGATCCCGGGAGACGCCCAGTTCCGCCTCCCGTTGTGCCAGCTCCCGCTCCCGCCGATCCAGGTCCTGCTCCCGGGCTTGCAGTTCCTGCTCTTTCTTGTGCTCTGACATGGCTTACTTCTTCGCGATATACTTGCGGATGTCCAGCGCCACGGCCAGCACGATGACCAGGCCCTGCACCACGTAGTTGTAGTAGGGGTTGACGCCCAGGAACTGCAGAATGATCTTCAGCAGCTCGAAGACCAGCACGCCCACCAGGATGCCGGGCACGGTGCCGATGCCGCCGGTGGTGGAGACGCCGCCGATGGTGCAGCCCGCGATGGCCTCCAGCTCATAGCCCTGGCCCATGGAGGCGGAGGAGCCGCCGGACTTGGCCGCCAGCAGATAGCCGGCGATGGCGTACATGACGCCCGCGGTGGCGTAGATGCCCATCAGGGTGCTGGTGGTGTTGACGCCGGAGACCTCCGCGGCCACGTCGTTGCCGCCGATGGCGTACATGTACTTGCCGTGGCGAGTCTTGTTATAGATGAACCAGAACAGGAGACCGAAAACCAGCGCCACGAACAGCAGGTAGGGCAGATGGAAGCCCCGCACGTTGCCCACGCGGCCGTTGATCAGGGTGGTGTAGATCTTCTGGAAGCCGCCGATGGGCTGGGCGTCGGAGATCACCAGGGAGATGCCGTAGATGATGGTCTGCGTGCCCAGGGTGGCGATGAAGGGCGGCACGTGGAGCTTGGTGATGATGAGGCCGTTGATCACGCCCCAGACCAGGCCGAGCACCAGCACGATGAGGAACACCAGCCAGATGTTCATCTCGGGGGCCCACTTCCACATGCGGCCGCTGTAGTCGCCGCGCTGGCAGAGGATGCCCGCCACCACGGCGGCGAAACCGACCTGACGGCCGGCGGACAGGTCGGTGCCCTTGGTGATCAGACAGCCGCTGACGCCCAGGGCGATCAGGAAACGGACGGCCGTGTTGCTCATCAGGTTGCCAAAGTTGGCCCAGGAGAAGAAGTTTTCCTTCAGAAAGCCGACCACGATGGCGGCGATGACCAGCAGGATGACGATGGGGTTGCCCTTGAGAACCCCGAGAAATCTTGCGCCGAGGCTTAGCTGTTTCTTTTCCATTGTCTGCTCCCCTTATCATATTGCGTTCACAATACGGACGGATTGTGCTTTGGACTCACTCAAACTGCGTGGCCAGCGCCATGATGTTCTCCTGGGTGGCCTCCTTGCCGTCGATAAAGCCGGTGACCCGGCCGTCGCACATGACCATGATCCGGTCGGACATGCCGATCAGCTCGCTCATCTCGGAGCTGATCATGATGATGCTCTTGCCCTCCTTCGCCAGGTCCGCGATGATGCAGTAGATCTCGTACTTGGCGCCCACGTCGATGCCGCGGGTGGGCTCGTCGAGGATCAGCACGTCGGGATTGTTGGCCAGCCAGCGGCCCACCAGCACCTTCTGCTGGTTGCCGCCGGAGAGCGACTTGATCTGGGTCTTGGAGGAGGGCGTCTTGATGTTCATCTTCGCCACGTTGTCCTGGACCAGCTGCTCGACCTTCTTGCTGTTGATGGCGATGTGGTAGTCCAGGTACTTGTTCAGCGAGGCGATGGAGATGTTGTCCGCCACGGACAGCACGCCCATGATGCCGCTGC
>CAMVAJ010000039.1 GCA_947165425.1 uncultured Clostridia bacterium | reverse complement strand
GGCATGTTTTCAGCGCAGAATGCCGATAGGCCAGGTCGCCGCAGCGACAGAGGGGGCTGGTTTTTGATCAGTTGACGACCAGCCCGCCGTTGACGCCCAGCGTC
Source organism: uncultured Clostridia bacterium (assembly GCA_947165425.1). GTDB lineage: Bacteria > Bacillota > Clostridia > Christensenellales > Aristaeellaceae > RUG11272. The sequence continues at coordinate 20,986 of CAMVAJ010000039.1, read as the reverse complement.
TGTCCGGTGATGAAGGAGGCCTCGTCGCCGGCGAGAAAGAGGACCGCGGCGGCCACCTCCTCCGGGGCGCCGATGCGCTGCAGGGGGGTCTCCTCGGCGAGGGCGGCGAGATCCGCCTCGCTGAGATGGGCGTTCATATCGGTGCGGATGACGCCGGGGGAGACGCAGTTGACGCGGACGCCGGAGGGCCCCAGCTCCTTGGCGAGGGCGCGGGTCAGGCCGATGAGGCCGGCCTTGGCCGCGGAGTAGGCGCTCTCGCAGGAGGCGCCGACCTCGCCCCACATGCTGGCGATGTTGATCACGCTCCCCTGCCGGCGGGAGATCATGCCCGGCGCGGCGAGCCGGGTCAGGCGCATGGCCGCCTCCAGGTCGATGGCGAAGAGCTCGCGCCACTGGGCGTCGGTGGTGTCCTGCAGCATGGCCTGCAGGGCGACGCCCGCGCTGTTGACCAGCGCGTCGAGATGGCCGTAGCGGGCCAGGAGCGCCCCGAAGACCCGCTCCGTCTCCGCCGCGTCCCGCAGGTCGCAGACAAAGCCCTCCGCGCCGGGGACGGGCTCCTCCGGCAGACGGCGGCAGAGATAGAGCGTCTGCCACCCCTCCCGGGCAAAACGCTCCGCGCAGGCGCGCCCGATGCCGCGCGACCCGCCGGTGACGAGGGCAACCTTCCGGCCCATGGACATCTCCTCCCTCATGAAACAACGATAAACAGTACGAAGTACGATTTAGCACGATGAATGAAAATCCTTCGCATTTTCACCGCGGCAGGGCCATTGTAGCAGATTTGCTCTCGGGCGGCAAGAGGGCGATACCCCCTTGACAACATGTCGGATCAGGGGTAAAATAATCCCATCGAACAACAAACAGCTTTAAAAAGGCGGCTTGCTGAAGCCACAGCTGTTTGCTGCGAGGAAAAAAGAAAGGAGCATCTCTGCGATGAGAAAACTGTTTGCTGTGCTGCTGGCGGCGGCCATGCTGCTGTCCATGATGTCTTTTGCCTCCGCTGAGGGCGAGGGCAAGGTCTATTATCTGAACTTCAAGCCCGAGGCGGACCAGGCCTGGCAGGCCCTGGCTCAGCAGTATCAGGCGCTGACCGGCGTCGAGGTCAAGGTGCTGACCGCCGCCTCCGGCAGCTACTCCACCACGCTGACCTCCGAGATGGACAAGAAGGACGCCGCGCCCACCCTGTTCCAGATCGGCAACGCCGAGGGCGTGGCGACCTGGGCTGACTACGCGCTGCCCCTGGACGGCACGGAGCTGATGCAGGAGATGACCACCGAGGACTTCAACCTCAAGAACGCGGCCGGCCAGACCGTGGCGGTGGGCTACTGCTACGAGGCCTACGGCATCATCACCAACAAGGCCCTGCTGGAGAAGGCCGGCTATTCTGTGGCCGACATCACAAACTTCGAGTCCCTGAAGAAGGTGGCCGACGACATCCACGCCCGCGCCGCCGAGCTGGGCTTTGACGCCTTCACCTCCGCGGGCCTGGACGGCTCCTCCTCCTGGCGCTTCTCCGGCCATCTGACCAACATGCCGCTGTTCTATGAGTTCCGCGACGACGGCGTCACCGAGCAGCCCGCTACCGTGAAGGGCAGCTATCTGAACGCCTACAAGAACATCTGGGATCTGTACATCACCGACTCCGCCGCGGACGCGAAGAAGCTCTCCGGCTACACCGGCGCCGACGCGGAGAAGGACTTCTACGACGGCAAGGCGGTCTTCTTCCAGAACGGCACCTGGGAGTACGCGGACCTGACCGGCAAATACGGCATGAACCCCGACGACCTGTGTATGCTGCCGATCTACTGCGGCGTGGAGGGCGAGGAGAACGCCGCCCTGTGCGCCGGCACCGAGAACTGCTGGGCTGTGAACGCCAAGGCCTCCGAGGCGGATCAGAAGGCCACGCTGGACTTCCTCAAGTGGGTCGTCACCAGCGAGGAGGGCACGCAGATGATGGCCGAGCAGTTCGGCCCGATCCCCTTCAAGGCGGCCAAGGCCTCCAGCAACGTGTTCTTCAATGACGCCACCGAGATGCTGAACGCCGGCAAGTACGTGGTGACCTGGGCCTTCAACTACACTCCCGACGTGGACAACTGGCGCGCGGGCATCGTCTCCGCCCTGGAGCAGTACAGCGCCGGCGCCGCCGACTGGGGCGAGGTGGAGTACGCCTTCGTGGACGGCTGGGCGACGGCCTACGCCAACACCCACTGAGCGCGGCTGATTGCAGCTGACTGAATCCCTCCCGGGGAGCGGGCGAGCCAACCCGCTCCCCTTTCTATCATACAGAAGGAGCGACCCAATTTGACCAAGAAGAAACGATCTGCGGGCGCCGTGACTTCCCCCCTGATCCGCAGGCCGATCCAGCGGCGCTTCGCCATCTTCCTGCTGCCGACCTTCGTGTGCTTCTGCATCGGCTTCCTCTGGCCCTTTCTGCAGGGGCTGTACCTGTCCCTGAACAAGTTCACCACGACGAGCAACGCGGAGTGGGTCGGCTTCGGCAACTATGTCAAGGCGTGGAACGATCCGGGCTTCCGCGCCGCCTTCGGCTACACGGCGCGGGTGGCCGTGGTCTCCCTCGTGCTGATCAACGTGCTGGCCTTCTTCGTGGCCTACGCCCTGACCCGGGAGATCCGGGGCAGCAGCCTGTTCCGGGGCGTCTTCTTCGTGCCGAACCTGATCGGCGGCATCGTGCTGGGCTATATCTGGAAGACCATCATCGACTCGGTCCTGCCGGTCAGCATGTCCATCCAGGCCGAGTACGGCTTCTGGGGACTGATCGTCGTCATGTGCTGGCAGCAGGTGGGCTATATGATGATCATCTACATCGCCGGCCTGCAGGCCGTGCCGGAGGACATGCTGGAGGCGGCCCGGATCGACGGGGCCAACGGCTGGAAGACACTCTGGTACATCACCCTGCCCAATGTGATGCCCTCCATCACGATCTGCACCTTCCTCTCGCTGACCAACGGCTTCAAACTCTATGACCAGAACCTGGTGCTCACCAACGGCGCGCCCGTGCGCCGGGGCATCGGCGCGACGGAGATGCTGGCGCTGAACATCGCCAAGACCTTCTCCACCGCCAACCAGCGCGGCGTGGCCCAGGCCAAGGCGGTGCTGTTCTTCATCCTGGTCACGACCATCGCCTTGATCCAGCTCTGGGCGACCCGCCGGAAGGAGGTGCAGCAATGAGCCAGGCTGTCAAGGCGCGCAAGGCCGCCCTTCCCGAGAAGCAGAGCCCGGGCAAGCTCGCCCTCACCGTGCTCTTCGCCGTCATCAGCGTCGCCTGGATGATGCCGATCATCATCGTGCTCTACAACTCCTTCAAGGAGAACGGCTTTGTGAACGCCAACGTGTTCGCGCTGCCGAACCGGGAGAGCTTCGTGGGCCTGAACAACTATGTCAACGGCATCACCTTCGGCAACTACCCCTTCTACAACTCCGCCGGCTACAGCGTGTACATCACGATCGTCTCCACGGGGCTGATTCTGCTGTGCACGTCCATGGCCGCCTGGTATATCTCCCGGGTGAACGACCTCTTCTCGCGGATCGTCTACTACCTGTGCGTCTTCTCGATGGTGGTGCCCTTCCAGATGGTGATGTTCACCCTGGCCAACACGGCCCGGGAGCTGCATCTGGATACCCCCTGGACGATCCCGGTGGTCTATCTGGGCTTCGGCGCGGGGCTGGCGGTGTTCATGTTCGTGGGCTTCGTCAAGTCCATCCCCATCGACATCGAGGAGGCCGCCGCCATCGACGGCTGCTCGCCGATGCGGACCTTCTTCAGTGTGGTGCTCCCGATGATGAAGCCCACGCTCATCTCCGTGGGTGTCCTGGAGATCATGTGGGTCTGGAACGACTATCTGCTCCCCTATCTGGTGCTGGATCAGACCAAGTACAAGACCATCCCGATCCACATCCAGTATCTGCAGGGCAGCTACGGCCGGGTGGACCTCGGCGCGACGATGGCGCTGATCATCCTGAGCCTGATCCCGATCATCGTCTTCTACCTCTCCTGCCAGAAGCACATCATCAAGGGTGTGGCGGCGGGCGCGGTGAAAGGCTGACGGCCTGACGGTATACAAAAAAGCCCTTCCATCCCGAACAGAGCGGAAGGGCTTTTGATGTCCGATCAGATGGGCAGCCGGTCGATCTCGGCCTCCGCGGCCCGCAGGAGGCCCTCGACATCCGCGCCGACGAGGTCGAGGTTTTCCGCCTTGATGCAATCAGTCTGCGGGATGCCATAGAAGGTCCGGGCGAGGGCGCTGACATAGCCGTAGCCGGGCTCGTCGGAGTAGATCGGGCCGCCGGCGGTGGTGACATAGTACAGCCTTTGCGCCCGGCAGAGGCCGACGGGCCGGTCCTCCGCATAGCGGAAGGTGAGGCCGAGGACGCAGATCTGCTCGAAATACTGCTTCAGCGCCGCGGGGAAGGAGAGATCCCAGTAGGGCGCGGCCACCACGACGGTGTCCGCCGCGGCGAAGCGGCGCGCCTGCTCAAACAGAGGCGCGTCGAAGTGTCCGGCCGCGATGAGCCGGTCCCGCTCGGCGAGGAAGCCCTCGTCCACCTTCGGGAAGCGGAGATCCTCGAGCCGGATCTCGGTGACGGGCCCGCCGAGGCGGGCCAGCAGGCGCTCCGCCAGGCGTCTCGTCCGGGAGGCCTGCCGGACGCAGGCGTTGATGAACAAGATCATGGTCTACCTCGTTTCCGCTCAGACGGCGGCCTTCGCCGCCTCCAGCGCGGCGATCACCCGGTCGCACCAGGCGTCGAAGTCGGGATCCGGGGTCTGGCACTCCGGGTGGGACAGGATATAGTCCAGGGCGATGCGCGCGCCGCGGTGGAAGGGGACGCGGGTGGTCATCTCGGGGACGAGGCGCTTGAGCTTCCGGTTGTCGAAGACCACCGAGACGGACTTGTCGCCGACCAGCCCGCCCTCGAAATCGTAGCCCATCGGCTTGCCCACCGCCGCCAGGAAGTCGGAGGCGACGTGACAGGCGTTCAGCTTCACGCCCAGGGCGTCGGCGATGGTCGCGTGGATCTGGTCCCAGGTGAGGACCTCGTCTCCCGTGATCTGGAAGGCCTCGCCGATGGCGTGGCGGTTGCCCATCAGGCCGGTGAAGCCCACGGCGAAGTCCTCGTTGAAGGTCAGGTGCCACAGTGAGCTGCCGTCGCCGGGGATGATGACGGGCTTGCCGTCCAGCATCCGGCGGACCACCTGCCAGGAGCCCTTGTGCCCGTGGACGCCCATGGGGATGCTCCGCTCGTCGTAGGTGTGGCTGGGGCGGACGATCGTCACCGGGAAGCCCTCCTCGCGGTATTTCCGCATGAGGAACTCCTCGCAGGCGATCTTGTTGCGGCTGTACTCCCAGTGGGGGTTGGCGAGGGCCGTGCCCTCGGTGATGACGTAGCTGGCGGCGGGCTTGTGGTAGGCGGAGGCGGAGGAGATGAAGATAAACTGATTCGTCTTCCCCGCGAAGAGCCGCCAGTCGCGCTCCACCTGCCCCGGCACGAAGGCGATGAAATCGCACACGGTGTCGAAGTGCATGCCCTGGAGCTTCTCCGCCACCGCCGCCTCGTCGCCGATATCCGCGGTGATGGTGTGGATCCCCTCGGGGACGCGGTCCTGCCGGCTGCCCCGGTTGAGCAGATACAGCTCCCACTGGGGATCCGCCGCCAGGCGCCGGGTGATGGCCATGGAGATGGTGCCGGTGCCGCCGATGAATAACGCTTTCATGGGATTTTGCCTCCGCTTTTTTGCTTGATTCGGATCGGGATGATCGATAACGATGCGTGAACTGTCAGGGTTAATGTACCATTTGCTGGAAGCACTGTCAAGGTGGGGCGAAAACAAAATCCCGTCTTGACATCGCCGGGCAGATCGGTATAATAAAAGTGAAGGGCGACGCTTAACGGCTGACTCTTCAGGAAACTAGATGAGTGTGGTCATAGACCGCGAAACATCCGCTACTCCTGGTCCGAGTGGCGGTTGTTTTTTTCGCTGCGATCTGCTGACCTGTCCTTGCGGCGCGTCGGGCGAACCGTAATGGTCACCGTGTATCGGCCGATATGGAAAGTCAGGGAGATTGGCAACGCCATCACCCCCTTTCGGGAATGGATGGAGCCAGCCGCCAAGCGCGTGTGTCGCCCTTCACTGCCTTTTAAGGGCGTAATTATTGTAGAGGATTTGATGACGGTTGTCAATGAAAAAGCGAGCGCGGAGCTTATTGGGCAAAAACCGCGTCCGCGTTTCATTTACTGAAAACACTGTCAAGGAGTAGCGAAAACAAAATCCCGTCTTGACATCGCCGGGCGGATCGGTATAATAAAAGTGAAGGGCGACGCTTAACGGCTGCTCTTACGAGTGCATTATCTTGTGGTCATTGGACCGCAAAACATCCGTCACTTGCCAGAGTGGCGGTTGTTTTTTTCGTTGCGGTCTTCTGACCTTTGCTTACGGTGCGTCAGGCTGACTTTGATGGTTACCGTATAGCGACCGATATGAAAGGTTAAGGAGACTGGCAACGCCATCACCCCCTTTCGGGATATGATGGAGCAAGCCGCCAAGCGCGTGTGTCGTCCTTCACTGCCTTTTAAGGGCGTAATCATTGTAGAGGATTTGATGACGGTTGTCAATGAAAAAGCGAGCGCGGAACATGAGGGACTGTAAAACAAAACCCCGCGCCCGTATTCACACGCAGGCGCGGGATTGACTTTCATGGAATAATAGCATATAATTGAACCAGGACGAGCGGCATCCTGGTTGCGTCAGGATTCGCAGCCCTTGTCCGGTTAGTTTTTAACGGGAAAAGTAACCGCGTTCCTTGCGCAGGGGCGGTTACTTTTTCATTGCCGTAAAGACAACGAGCAGAACTGTTGCAATGAGGTTCAGAAGTGCGATCACTTCAGCTACACTCATCGTACCACCCCCTCCGGCATGTATTCCGGAAAAGGCTGCACACCGCTCACCCCTGGGCCAGCCGGTTGCCCGGCTGACACAGGGAGTATATCATTCCGCGGCAGACAGGTCAAGAAAACGGATCGGAAATACGCCTTACGAGTTCGTCACGCGGAAGACGTCGATGATGTCCTGGCGCTTGGCGAGCTGCTTGATGACGCTGTCCATCTGCTCCTTGCTCTTGACCTCGAGGACCATGCGGATGGTGGCGATCTTGTTGCGGCCCACGGAGGTGGAGGCGTTGCGGATCGGGACGTTCAGGTTGCCGATGAAGGTGGAGACGTCGCCGAGGAGACCGACGCGGTCGTAGGCGACGATCTTGATCGAGGCGCAGAAGCTGCCCACGTCCATATCGGCCCAGGCGACCTGCACGCGGCGCTCCTCCTCGCCGGAGAGGGCGTTGACACACTCGGCCTTGTGGATGCTGACGCCGCGGCCCCGGGTGATGAAGCCGACGATGTCGTCCCCGGGCACGGGGGAGCAGCACTTGGCGAAGCGCACCGGCACGTCCATGTCCATGCCCTCGAGGATGATGCCGTGGGAGATCTTGTTGGCGGTCTGCGGGGTCTCCTCCGCGGGCTTGGGGGGCGGGGCGGGCTCCCGGGCGCGCTGCTCCTCGGTCAGCCGGGCGACCACATAGGCGGCGGTCAAGCCGCCGTAGCCCACCGCGCCGAAGATGTCGTCCGCCTCCTGGAAGCCGTTCTTGCGGAGGATCCCGTCGTAGAGCTCGGGCTTGAACAGATCGCCCAGCGCCACGCCGCGGCGCTTGCACTCGTGCTCGACCATGGACCGGCCGAGCTCGATGTTCTCCTCCCGCAGCTCCTTTTTCAGATACTGGCGGATCTTGGCCCGGGCCTGGGCGGTCTTGCAGATGCGGAGCCAGTCGATGCTCGGCCCCTTCGATGAGCCGGAGGTGATGATCTCCACCCGGTCGCCGGTCTGCAGCTCCGTCTCCAGCGGGACGATGCGCCCGTTGACCTTCGCGCCGACGCAGCGGTTGCCGACGCCGGAGTGGATCGCGTAGGCGAAGTCCAGCGGTGTCGCGCCCTTGGTCATGGAGATGACGTCGCCCTTGGGTGTGAAGAGGAAAACCTCCTCGGAGAAGAGGTCGGTCTTCAAGGTGTCGATGAACTCCTTGGAGTCCCGGGTGTCGCTCTGCCAGTCCAGGATCTGGCGCAGCCAGTAGAGCTTGCTGTCCAGGTTGTCCTTGGGGCCGCCCTCCTTGTAGCGCCAGTGGGCCGCGATGCCGAACTCGGCCACGCGGTGCATCTCCCAGGTGCGGATCTGCACCTCGAAGGGGAAGGGAATCTTCCGCCCGCCGGAGACCGTGGTGTGCAGGGACTGGTACATGTTCGCCTTCGGGACGGAGATATAGTCCTTGAAGCGGCCCGGCACCTGGTTCCACAGCGTGTGGACGATGCCCAGCACCTCGTAGCAGTCCTTCACCGTGTCGACGATGACGCGGATCGCGATCAGGTCGTAGATCTGGTCGAAGGACTTGTTTTGCAGCACCATCTTGCGGTAGATGGAGTAGAAGTGCTTGGGGCGGCCGTCGATGTCGTAGTGCAGGCCGGCCTCGTCGAGCTTCGCGGAGAGCTCCGCGATCACGAGGCGGATGCTGTTCTCCCGCTCGGTCCGCTTCATGCCGATGCGCTGCATCAGGTCGTGATAGCCCTCCGGGTCGAGGTAGAGGAGGGACAGGTCCTCCAGCTCCTGCTTGATGGCGTAGACGCCGAGGCGGTGGGCCAGGGGCGCGTAGATATCCAGCGTCTCCCGGGCGATGGCGACCTGCCGGTCGGTGGGCTGGTACTTCAGGGTGCGCATGTTGTGCAGGCGGTCGGCCAGCTTGATCAGCACGACGCGGATGTCCTTGCTCATGGCGAGGATCATTTTCCGCAGGGACTCCGCCTGGGCCTCCTCGCGGCTGGTGAACTTGATGCGCTCCAGCTTGGTCACGCCGTCCACCAGCAGGGCGACCTCCTCGCCGAACTCCTCGCGGATGGTGTCGAGGGTGATGTTCTTGTCCTTGCAGTCCTCCACGGTGTCGTGCAGCAGGCCCGCCGCGATGGTCGGCGGGTCGATCATCAGCTCCGTGAGGATCGAGGCCACGAACTGCGGGTGCACGAAATAGGACTCGCCGCTCTTGCGGGTCTGTCCCTCGTGGGCCTTCTCCGCGAAGTGGTAAGCCTTCTCCACCAGCTGCCAGCCGTCGCCGGGCGTATACTTCTGGATCCGGGCGATCATCTCGTTCAGTTCCAGCTTCTCAAAATTCGAGGACATCGTGTCACCACCCTTGGGTCTATGGTTCAGGATGAAAACGGGGCGCCGTCTCCGCCCTGGGTCAGGGCGAGCGCTCGGGCGAGCGGCGCGTCGAGGGGATTGGATTTGAAGCCCGCGGGGATCGGGATCAGCTCCACGGTCCAGGGCTCCCGCTGAAAGCGGATCAGCCCTGCCTCCGCCAGGGCGGCGAGGGTGACGAGCGCCTTCTCCTGGGTCAGATCGGCCGCGCTGCACAGGCGGGGGAGACTCATGTCTCCGCCGCCGCGGATCAGGCGGTAGAGCGCCGCCGCCTCCTCCCGGGTGAAGCACAGGCGGCGCAGGAGCGTGCGCAGCTCGTCGCTGCCGGCCATGGCGTGCAGGCAGGCCCGGGGGCAGGCCTGGGCGAGCATGGCCCGCTCGCCTGGCAGGAGCTCCCCGTCCACCAGCACGATGTGCTGCCACTGATCCCTCAGCAGCGCCGGGACGGGGGAGAACATCACGGTGTTGTAGCTCCGGGGGTCCGCCGGCATCCCCGGCTCGCACAGATCCGGGGTCCGCCCGGCGGGGGCGAGGGCCAGCAGCTCCCGGAGGCGGCCCGCGCCGTGGGCGAGCAGCAGCACGCCCATGCCGTCCGCGAGCAGCTCCCGGACCTGCGCCGCGCGGAGGGCGCCCTCCGCCGGCGCCTCCGATGGCGTAATCAATTGATAATTCTCCGCCAGATGGGTCAATTCCTGCACAAGGACGCGAAAAAGCGCAGTTTCGCTGGGAATCGGCGCGCCGAGCCCCGAGGGGCGCAGGGCTTTGACCTGCATCTGCGCGGACACGCGGCCCAGGTACTCGTTTTTTGCCGGGGCGAAGACCGCGTCCACCTGCGACATCGCCTGCCTCGCCAGCGCGCCCTGGCCGAAGGCGATGCCGTCCACGCGGCTGCGGCCGTCGGTCAGCACGAGCTTCAGATGGTCGCCCGTCTTGCCCACGGCCTTCATCTGCCCCACCTGCGCGCCGCTGACCAGAAAGCAGGGCGCGGGGTTTCCCAGGCCGGTCGGCTCGAAGAGGGTCAGCATGTCCACCAGCTGTAGGCTGATCTGATCCAGGGTGAGGGTGTGGTCGTACTCCGCCACGGGGATATAGCAGCTCCGGTCGCAGGCGCGGGTGATCTCCTCGTTGAGCCGGCGGCGCAGCTCGGGCAGGCGCTCGGCGGGCATGGTCAGCCCCGCGGCCTGCTCGTGCCCGCCGAAGCGGGTGAAGAGATCGGCGCAGGCCGTGAGCATCCGGTGGATGTTGACGCCCGGGATGGAGCGGCAGGAGCCCACGGCCAGGCCGGTCTCCCCGTTCCGGGAGAGGACGATGACCGGGAAGTGGTATTTCTCGCACAGCTTCCCAGCCGCGAGGCCGACAATGCCGCTCTCCCAGCCCTCGCCCATGGCCAGCAGCACCCGGTCGCGGCCGAAGTCCGTCTGCTCGAGGATCTGTTTTTCCGCCGCGCGGGTGATCTCCTCCTGCAGGGCTTGGCGCTGGCTGTTGAGGTTTTCGAGGTTCGCCGCGATCTGCTCGGCCTCCCCGGGGTCGGCGGTGGTGAGGAGGCGGACGCACTGCGAGGCGCCCTGCAGCCGTCCGCCTGCGTTGATCCGCGGGGCGAGGCGGAAGGCGATCTGGCTGCTCAGGACGGGCGGCGTGACCTGCGCCGCCCTCATCAGCGCGGACAGCCCCGGATGACTGGGGTTCGCCATGCGCCGCAGCCCCTCCGCGACGATGACGCGGTTCTCGCCGATCAGGGGGACGAGGTCCGCCACCGTCGCCAGCGCCGCCAGCTCCAGGCGGCGCTCCACGCCCGCCATGCCGAGCAGCGCCTGGGTGACCTTCAGCGCCACGCCCGCGCCGCACAGGCGGCGGAAGGGGTAGTCCCCCATCAGCGGGTTCAGCACGGCCTCCGCCGGGGGCAGCTCCTCGGCGCGCCGGGGGGGGTCGGAGACGAGGACCCGCAGGCCGCGGCGCTGGGCCTCCCGGACCTCGGCGGCGTTGGTGATGCCGCAGTCCACCGTCATCAGCAGCCGGCAGCCCTCCGCGGCCAGGCTGCGCACCGCCTCGAGATTCAGCCCGTAGCCCTCGCTGTGGCGGTCGGGGATGTAGCTGCGGACGTTCGCGCCCAGCTCGCCGAGGGTCTCCAGCATGATGGCCGAGGCGCAGACCCCGTCGCAGTCGTAGTCCCCGTAGACCGTGATGGGCTCCCCGCGCTCCGCCGCCTCCCGCAGCAGCCGCACCGCCTCGCCCATGCCCTGCATGAGAAAGGGATCGTGGAGCTGCTCGAGCGACGGGTGCAGAAAGCGCTCCGCCGCCTCGGCGGTGTCCACCCCCCGCGCCCGCAGGAGCGCCGACTCCCACAGGGGCAGCTCCCCCAGCGGGGCCGTCTCGTGCAGATTGGTTCTGGGCTTGAACTGAAGCATGGGGCCTCCTCACAATCCTGTCGATGCTGCCGGACAGCGGTGTGTTCGGTCAGCTTCAGAAGTCTGTGCCCGATATTGTAGCGCAGAAACGGCGGAAGGGCAATGGGATATCAGGCAGTTGCTTTATTGATTTGGAGATTGACAGAATCATTGTGGTCATATTAAAATGTTTTGCAGACCAATCAAAGGGAGCAACCAACCATGAAATACGGAGAATCCACCTTCGACATTCTGTATCTGCTGTTTGCCATTGTGTGCGGCGTGCTGATTCTGCGCCGGGCGAAGAACCGGACGGAGAAGCTGATGGGGCTGGCTGCGCTGATCCTGGGCTGCGGCGACGCGTTCCACCTGGTGCCGCGGGTGTTGAACTACTTTGTGACGGCGGATTTCACCGCCGCCCTGGGCGTGGGCAAGCTGGTCACGTCTGTCACCATGACGGTTTTCTATGTGCTGCTGTATTACATCTGGCTGGGCTATTACCGGGAGAAGGAGCAGCGGGGCCTGACCCTGTGCGTGTGGGCGCTGGCGCTGGTGCGGATCGCCCTCTGCCTCTTCCCGCAGAACGGCTGGCTGAGCAACAGCAGCGACATGACCTGGGGGATCCTGCGCAACGTGCCCTTTGTCCTGCTGGGCGCGGCCATCTGCTGGCTGTACTGGCAAAAGCGGGGAGCCGACCGGACCTTCCGGCTGGTCTGGCTGTACATCCTGCTCTCCTTCCTGTTCTATATCCCGGTGGCGGTGGCGGCGGGCATCGTGCCGATGCTGGGCATGCTGATGCTCCCCAAGACGATCTGCTATGTGCTGATGCTCTGCGCGTTCCTGCGCGCGGTGAACCGGAAGGGCGCGTAAGCTCTCCGGGATCCGGATGAGAAGAGAAGAAAGTGGAGGAATGAAACCATGACCGGCATGGAGCTGATCCGGCGCCGCAGGAGCGTGCGCACCTTCGACGGGAATCCCCTGCGGCCGGAGGACGCGGAGCGCATCCTGCGCTTTGCGGAGGGCATTGAGAACCCATACGGGATCGCTATCGCCTGGAGGCTGCTCAGTGCGAAGGCGGACGGGCTGTCCGCCCCCGTGATCGTGGGCGCGGACACCTATATCGCCGGCAAGGTCTCGCGGGTCCCACACGCCGAGGAGGCCTTCGGCTTCGCCTTTGAGAAGCTGGTGCTCTATGCGGAGTCGCTGGGCATCGGCACCACCTGGATCGCCGGGACCATGGACCGCCCCGCCTTCGAGCGCGCGATGCAGCTTGGGCCGGACGAGGTGATGCCCTGCGTCAGCCCGCTGGGCTATCCCGCGGAGCGGATGTCCCTGCGGGAGACCATGATGCGCAAGGGCGTCCGGGCGGACAGCCGCATGGGCTTCTCCGAGCTGTTCTTCGACCGGGGCTTTGACCGGCCGCTGGCCGAGGATACGCCCTGCCGGGAGGCCCTGGAAATGGTGCGCTGGGCGCCCTCCGCGGTGAACAAGCAGCCCTGGCGCGTGGTAATGGACGGGGCGAAGGCGCATTTCTACGAGAAAAAGAGCAAGGGCTATGTCGACGCCAGCGGCTGGGATCTGCAGAAGGTGGATATGGGCATCGCCATGTGCCATTTCGCCTTCGGCGCGGGAGACCGCGTGCGGCTGAGCCTGGCGGATCCCGGCCTGCCGACCCCGGAGGAGACGAGTTATGTCGCCACGCTGACGGTGGAGATGTAATATGGCTATTTCAGCGGAGGATTTCAGATACGGATCCTAAACCCAGTCTCCCCTGAAATAACCATAAATAGTACGAAGTACGATTTAACACGATAAATGAAAATACTTCGTATTTTCACAGTGAAGGGGAGACGCCGCAGCGACAGAGAGGTTCCTGCTGGCGGCAGATCAAGTTTGTATTGCGCGTTTGATCCGACTGGTCGGGCGCCGAAACCTCTCCACTGCAAGCGGTCCCCCTCCCCTTTCAGGGGAGGCTTTGAGATACGGCACTGTAGCCCGGTTTTCCGCTGTGCGGGAGCCGGGGAATAAGCAAAAGCCCTCCAACCCCAACAAAATGGGGAGGGAGGGCTTTTGAAATGCTGCTTTTTTGAATCCTCTGCTCAGAGCAGCCTCGCCAGCGCCAGGAGGCGCAGCTTGTCGCCCTTCACCTTGATCTTCCCGAAGAGGATGGCGGTGACGGGGTTCTGCTCGCCGTTGATGATGGCCAGCAGGTCTCTCTCGTCCGCCACGAGGGCGCAGTCGTAGGCTTCGTCCGGCGCGCTCCCGGCGAGCTCAAAGCGGCCGCCCTCCAGCAGGCGGACGGTGACGTTCCGGCCCTGGGTCGTGCACAGGCCGAAGACCCCCGGCGGCTGCGTGGAGAGCTTTTCCCGGGCCCGCTCCGCCAGGCGGGGCAGGTCGGCGACGAAGGCGTCGAGGTCGTTGTAGTGGTGCGCCATAAGGGATTCCTCCTGACTGAAGCTTGAATGGAAAAACGGGAGCGGCGCTCCCGTTCAATTGCCCTTCATGCCTGCGCCGTTGGCGCCGGTGCGGTCCGTCTCGACCGGGGGCGTCTCCTCATACACGAAGGTCATGGTGATCTCGCTGTCCGCCGCGGCCAGCATCGGCGCGGGGGTCGGGGTGACCTGGGCCAGGGACTCGGCGGTGCCGTAGGTGACGTACTGGGTCTGGACCCAGGCGCGCCAGCCGCTGACCTCCACCTCGGCCCAGCCGTCCTCGTTCTCGCCGAAGACGGTCAGCGCCGTCCCGCAGGGGATTTCGGCGATGATGCGGCTTGTGCTCTTGCCGTTCTGGCGGATGTTGATGGTATTGCGGCGGTTGAAGCGGCCGTTGTAGCTCATCAGGGCGGGCTGTGTCTCCGCCTCGACGGCGGCGGGCAGATAGGACAGGGAGCTGCATTTGACATAGCCCACGTTCCCCTCGCACCAGACCTTGGCGTAGGTCTTGCCGATGGCGAGCACCAGGGCGACCCGGTTGGTGGTGCACCGGCCGATGACGTCGGACTTGGCGCTGGCCCTGGTGTGCATGGTGGCGTAGCCGACCCGCTTGGCGTTGATGGTGGCGTACATTTTGTCCGCGGTGACGGTGGGGTCGATCTCGTAGTGCAGCTCGGAGGTGGGGACGATGGAGGACTGCCGGCCGACGCTGACTTTGCTGTAGAGCGTGCCCGCGGCGAGGAGGGTGACGGTCTGCTCGGTGCCGTCCTCCTTTGTGACCGTGACATCCAGGATGCCGCCGGGCGCGAAGGTGGGTCCCGGCCCCTTCACGATGGGGTTGCCGTACTCGTCGTACTCGGTGCCGTCGTCCTCGCCGGGGAGAATGATGGTGGTATAGGAGGCGTTGGGATCGGCCTGGGTGATGTTGCTGAAATCGTCCGTGCCGTCGCCGCCCACGACCATGCCGCCGTCCCCGGTATAGGTAACCGCCCACGCGCCGCCGATGAGTGTCAGGCTGATCAGGAGCGCGAGCAGGAGGGAACCGGTTTTTCGCATTTGAGAACCTCCATGAAGATTTCACTTCCAAAAGAGGAAGCGCAAGGTTTCCCAGCAAAGTATACACGACCCGGCGGTTTTTGGCAAGGGCGCGGCCCGGCGGCCGCGGTGTTACATATGTAAAAAACGGGAAGCGCCCCGTCGTGCGTGACAGGGCGCTGAAAAACTTTTTGCGCGGGCTCAGTGCTCGCTCTTGCGGGTGCGGGGGGCGCGGCTGCGGCGCTGCTGGATCTCCTGCTTGCGGGGGGCCTCGCCGCGCAGGGAGAGCAGCTGGTCGCGCAGCTGGGCGGCGCGCTCGAACTCGAGGGCCTTGGCGGCGGAGAGCATCTCGGCCTCCACCTGCCGCATGAGGGCGGCGCGCTCGTCCTCGGTCATCTCCTGCGGCGCGTCCGCCGCGACCCGGCGGGTGATCTCCAGCACCTCCCGGACCGCGTTGCGCACGGTCTGCGGGGTGATGCCGTTGGCCTCGTTGTACGCCTGCTGGATGCCCCGGCGGCGGTTGGTCTCGGTGATGGCCTTGAGCATCGACTCGGTGACGGTGTCGCCGTACATCACGACGCGGCCGTCCACGTTCCGGGCGGCGCGGCCGATGGTCTGCACGAGGGAGGTCTCCGAGCGGAGGAAGCCCTCCTTGTCCGCGTCGAGGATCGCCACCAGCTGTACTTCCGGCAGATCGAGGCCCTCGCGCAGGAGGTTGATGCCCACCAGCACGTCGTACTCGCCCAGGCGCAGATCGCGGATCAGCTGCATCCGGTCGATGGTCTGGATGTCGGAGTGGAGATAGCGGACGCGGATCTCCAGCTCCTGCAGATACTCGGTCAGGGACTCCGCCATGCGCTTGGTCAGCGTCGTCACGAGGACGCGGCCGCCCGCGCCGGTCACCCTCCGGATCTCGCCCACCAGGTCGTCCACCTGGCCGGTGGCCTTGCGGACGATGATCTCCGGGTCCAGCAGGCCTGTGGGGCGGATGATCTGCTCCACGATCTGCTCCTGGCGGCCCAGCTCGTAGGGGCCGGGGGTGGCGGAGACGTAGATGACCTGGCCGATGCGCTGCTCGAACTCGGAGAAGAGCAGGGGCCGGTTGTCGTAGGCCGAGGGCAGGCGGAAGCCGTACTGCACGAGGGTGTCCTTCCGGGCCCGGTCGCCGTTGTACATGGCGCGGATCTGGGGGACGGTGACGTGGCTCTCGTCGATGATGGTCAGGAAGTCCTCCGGGAAGTAGCTCAGCAGCGTGTAGGGCGGGTCGCCGGGGCTGCGCCCGTCGAAGTAGCGGGAGTAGTTCTCGATCCCCTGGCAGTAGCCGATCTCCCGCATCATCTCGATGTCGTAGTGGGTGCGCTGGGCGATGCGCTCCGCCTCCAGGGGCTTCCCGTCCGCCTCGAACTGGCGGACCGATTCTTTCAGGTCCCGCTCGATGGCGGCGATGCCCGCCTCCATCCGGTCCGGGTTGGTGGCGTAGAAGGTGGCGGGGTAGATGCTGGCGTGGGTCCGGGTGGCCAGCACATGGCCGCTCACGGCCTCGATCTCGCTGATGCGCTCGATCTCGTCGCCGAAGAACTCGATGCGCAGCGCCTTGTCCTTGGAGGAGGCGGGGATGATCTCCACCACGTCCCCCCGGACCCGGAAGGTGCCCCGGGCGAAGTCGACGTCGTTGCGGTCGTACTGGATGTCGATGAGCTGCCGCACCAGGTCGTCCCGGTCCAGGGCCATGCCCGGGCGCAGGGAGACCATCTGCCCCTCGTACTCCTCCGGGTCGCCCATGGAGTAGATGCAGGAGACCGAGGCCACGATGATCACGTCCCGGCGCTCCCGCAGGGCGGCGGTGGCCGAGTGCCGCAGGCGGTCGATCTCCTCGTTGATGGAGGCGTCCTTCTCGATATAGGTGTCCGAGGAGGCGATGTAGGCCTCCGGCTGGTAGTAGTCGTAGTAGCTGACGAAGTATTCCACCGCGCTGTCGGGGAAGAAGGCCTTCAGCTCCGTGCACAGCTGCGCCGCCAGGGTCTTGTTGTGGGCGATGACCAGGGTGGGCTTCTGCACCCGCTCGATCACTGAGGCCATGGTGAAGGTCTTGCCGGAGCCCGTGACGCCCAGCAGCACCTGCTCCTTGAGCCCCTGCTCCACCCCCCGGGCCAGCGCGTCGATGGCCTGCGGCTGGTCGCCGCTGGCCTGGTAGGGGGCCTTCAAAACAAAACGGTTGTCCATCTCTCTCCTCCGGACGACGAATCTTTCAATGGTATGATAGCACCGGCACTGGTGCTGCGCAAGGGGAACAGGAGGCATCCTAAATGTACTATGAACGCTCTCCGACGCCGTGGGTGCCGGACCTCATCCACCGCTGCCCTCCGCGGGGCGATGGTGGATGAGGTCTGTTACCCGAGGCGAGGGAAATGGTTCACCGCACTGAACAATGAGCGCCTGCGGTGCGTATAAGGTATCTGACCATTATTTCCCCACGCAGAAGTCCGCGAAGACCCGGTCCAGCAGCTTCTCCTCCACCTGGTCGCCGGTGATCTCGCCCAGGGCCTGCTGGGCGGCGAGGAGGTCGACCGAGGCCAGATCGACGGTCTCGGCGGCCATGGCCTCGGCGGCGCGGTCCAGGTGGGCGGCGGCGCGGCGGGCTGCGTCGAGGTGGCGGGGCTGGGTCAGCGCGAGGCGGTCACCGGCGCGGGCGCGGCGGACGAGGGCCTCCCGCAGGGGGGCGAGGCTGTCCGGCGCCTTGGCGCAGACGGAGACGGTCTCCATGCCGGCGAGCAGGGCCTCCGCCCCGGGGCCGGCGAGGGCGGCGGGCAGGTCCGACTTGTTGAGGACGGCGATGACGTCGCGGACGCCCTCCGCCCGCAGACGGCGGCCGAGGGCGATATCCTCCTCCGCGGCGGGCTGGGAGGCGTCCAGCACCCAGAGCACCGTGTCCGCGTCGCGCAGCGCCTGTTCGGCCCGGGCGACACCGAGGCGCTCCACCGGGTCGTCGGTCTCCCGCAGGCCCGCCGTGTCCGTGAGCCGGATCAGCGCCCCGTCCAGGGTCAGCTCCCCGGCGACCAGATCCCGCGTGGTGCCTGGGATCGGCGTGACGATGGCCAGCTCCTGCCGGGTCAGGGCGTTGAGCAGGGAGGACTTGCCCACGTTGGGCCGGCCGCAGAGGGCGACCCGCAGCCCCTCCCGCGCGACCCGCGCCGCCTGCTCGTCGCAGGCGCTTCTCAGCTCCGCGCCGAGGGCGCGGATCCGGGGGAGCAGGTCGGCGGCGGCCTCCTCCTCGGAGACCTCCTCCGGATAGTCGATGCAGGCGGCCAGGGCGGCCTGGATGCCGTAGAGCCGGTCCGCGGCGGCGCGGACGAAGGCGGCGGTCCCGCCCTCGAGCTGCCGCAGGGCGGCTTGCCGGGCCTGCTCGCCCCGGCTGCGGATCAGGGCCATGACCGCCTCCGCCTGGCTCAGGTCGAGGCGGCCGTTCAGAAAGGCCCTGCGCGTGAACTCCCCGGGCTCGGCCAGGCGCGCCCCGGCCCGCAGGCAGGCGCGCAGCGCCCGCTCGGCGGTCAGCCAGCCGCCGTGGAGCTGGAGCTCGGCCACGTCCTCCCGCGTGTAGGAGCGGGGGGCGCGGAAGAGGACAGCCATGCACTCGTCCAGGAGCTCCTCCCCATCCCGGGCGTGGCCGTAGGTCAGCAGGTGGGAGGGCAGCGGCTTCCCGGCGGCCCCGCCCGCCGGGCGGAACACGGCGGAGAGCACGGCCTCCGCCTCCGGCCCGCTGACCCGGACGATGCTGATGCCGCCCTCCCCGGGGGCGGTGGCGATGGCGGCGATGGTGTCGTTGGGGATGAGCATGGCGGAGCCTCCTCGGTGCGTTTGGTTTCGGCATCATCTTAATGCCGGGCCCGCGGCGTGTCAAGAAATGTTTTTTTCAGAAAGGACTTGACAAGGATCCTTGTCAGTGGTATGCTATGGATGACAACGATAGTTGTCAAACTGAACAGGATCCTTGTCAACCAGGAGAGGGAGGAGAGGGACGCCGCGGAAGGCGCCCCGGAACAGTATGGGATACGTCAAAGGCTGCGATATCGGCTTTCTGTCGGAGAAAAAAATGAGCCGGGAGGATTTCGCCCAGGGCTTTGAGCCGGGCATCCCGGTGGAACAGCTCAAGTCCGAGGTGCGGGAGCTGCTCAAGCC
The DNA here is from genome assembly GCA_947165425.1 of uncultured Clostridia bacterium. Classification (GTDB taxonomy): domain Bacteria; phylum Bacillota; class Clostridia; order Christensenellales; family Aristaeellaceae; genus RUG11272. The sequence goes on along the minus strand of CAMVAJ010000039.1, from coordinate 1,709 downwards.
CTTCGTGAACGCGGAGGGGAAGGAGCAGAAGTACACCCCCGGCGGCCGGGCCTACGCCCTGTACAAGAAGATCGACGGGCAGAAGCGGCTCATCGCCGTGGCCCTGGTCCGCCGGGTGGCGGAGCCCAAGCCGGCGGGCGAGGCGGGGACGAAGACCTTCTTCGGCACCCCCACCGACGTCTACGAGCTGGCGCACTTCTACCGCCAGCCCGGCTTCGAGGCGGAGGCCACCTATTTCGAGGAGACGCTGCTGGGGGACATGCGGCAGGCGGTGGGCTCCGGCGACGTCCGGGAGGCGCGCTGGGGCGACTGGCTGGTCCGGCCCACGGAGCGCAAGAAGTTCGGCGCGATAGAGCTGGGCCGCCTCGCCTATTTCGTCGGCATGACGGCGCTCTGGGGCGTGGTCTTCAAGAATATCGGCCTGGGCATCTGCTACGGCCTGCTCTTCTCCATGAGCTTCACGGCCATCACGAGCCGCGCGCGGGCCGAGACGGTGCCGGCGAAAACGGCGGAGACGGTGAAAACAGCGGAAAGCGCGGAAAATGAGGTGATCGGATGCCGCTCAAAAACCATCTGAAGGAATACCGTGTCCGGCTGGGCGTCAACCAGCAGGAGATGGGCGCGCTGGTGGGGGCCTCGCGCCAGACCATCAGCCAGATCGAGCGGGGGGACTACTCCCCGTCGGTGACCCTGGCGCTGAAGATTGCCCGCCGCTGCGGCGCGCGGGTGGAGGACATATTTGAATACGAGGATGAGGAAAATGACTGAGCCAAAAACCAAGAAATCCGAGCGCAAAACCCTGCTGATCTTCTTAGCGGTGATCGCCGTGTCGATGGTGCTGGGCTTCTTTGTCGGCATGGGCGCGGACATGCTGGCCGACTCGGGGGCGCTGGCGGACCTCCAGGCCCGCCTCCTGCCCGTGCTCTCCTGGCTGACGCCGCTGCTCTTCCTGGCGCTGAACCTGGTCTGCCTGGCGCTGTCCTTCTCCAGCCTGAAAAAGGCCCGGCGGGAGGCCGAGGCCTGGGACGGGGAGTCGGAGGAGGTCATCGACCGGGCGGAGGCGAGGCTGAACCTGCCCGTCATGCTCTCCAACGTGGCGATGGTGTGCAACTTCTTCCTCTTCGCGGCGGTGTTCGTGCTGGCGAAGCACAACCCCTGGGGGGAGGAGATGGAGATCGCAATCTACATCCTCGACATCCTGGTGTTCCTGGTGTCTATGGGCCTGATCATCTTCGTCCAGAAGAAGACGGTGGATCAGGTCAAGAAGCTGAACCCGGAGAAGAAGGGCAACACCCTCGATATGCACTTCCAGAAGGACTGGATGGACAGCTGCGACGAGGCGGAGCGGCAGGCCATCGGCCAGGCCGCGATGGCGGCGATGAAGACCGTGAGCACCGTCTGCCTCGCACTGTGGATGCTGACCTTCCTGGGCTGCCTCTTCTTCGGCACGGGCCTCCTGCCGGTGTTCTGCGTGGTGGCCGTCTGGCTGGCCCAGTCCGTGTCGTACAATCTCGCGTGCCTGCGCAGGGACAAGAAAAAAGAGCAGGGCTGAAAATCATCTCAGTTTAAAATGATTCGTCAGCCAGACCGACCCTTCCACCGCCGCCCCGCGGAGGGCGGCGGTCCCCCTCCCCAGCAAGCTGGGGAGGTTTTCATACTATTTCGGTTTTAAAACATGTCCATTATCCATTTCCTCCCCGCAATGCTTT
>CAMVAJ010000038.1 GCA_947165425.1 uncultured Clostridia bacterium | reverse complement strand
CTTCTTTAAGGGTTTTTGCAAACCCTGTTTGTCCATTCTACAGGGGACATTTTACCGTCAAAATCGACGCCATATTGAAAACATTGAAAGTCTCCAGCAATACAACCATTGAATCAGAAGCACAGAGCGAGGCCCTACGCATCTTAGAGTATGAAATCGAATTCTGATCCACTTCCGCACTGGCAATGCAGCGATCATTTCAAAGCTTGTCAGTGCGTTTTTCCATCCATGCGGCTATAAGTCTTGTGCACCGCTGCGATGCTTGCACCCCACTTGAACGATAGTGAACCTTCTCCCATCGTCTCGGGTAAAGACCTCATCCACCGCTGCGGCGGTCCCCCTTCCCCTGAAGGGGAAGGTTGGGCTTTGTACATTTGCTTTATTGATGGGATTCCATCTGTACAACGGCACAACCACGTATTGTTTCCCAAAGGCGCAGTAACTATAAACCTTCCCCTTTAGGGGAAGGGGGACCATCACCCTCCGCGGAGCGATGGTGGATGAGGTCCGCGCCCTGCCAAGCTGGGTGGTTGCATCGTGCTGCCCACGATGTTGATTGTCGGGAAGGGGGACCATCGCCCTCCGCGGGGCGATGGTGGATGAGGTCCGCGGCCAACCAGGTTTTGAGAAAGCTGAGGTCCGCACTCCGCATCAATGGGTCCTTTTTAATCCCTACTTCTTTACTCGGCATTGACAAATTTTTAACAAGTTAGAATTGACTAATATCCTCCTCTTCCCTTATAATCTGTCTGTATCTGACAAGATATGTCTGTTTTTGTGCGGAGATATCTTCACACACGATAATCAACAAGGAGGCTGATGTCGTCCATGAGCGAGATGGAGAGCAAGTATGCGGAGCTGAGACAGATGATCGAGGCCCACAAGGACTGGCCCGGAGCCCTCATGCCCGTGCTTCAGGGCGCACAGGAGATCTTCGGCTGCGTGCCGGAGGACGTGCAAAAAATCATCGCGGAGGGCTTGGGCGTGACGCTGGCGGACGTGTACGGCGTGGCGACCTTCTATGCCCAATTCTCCCTCCAGCCCAAGGGCGAGTACGTGATCAGCGTCTGCCTGGGCACCGCCTGCTATGTCAAGGGCAGCCAGAGCGTGCTGGATAAGCTCTGCGAGGAACTGCAGATCCCCGTGGGCTCCACCACCCCCGACGGCCGCTTCACCCTGCAGGCCACCCGCTGCCTGGGCGCCTGCGGCCTGGCCCCGGTGATGACCATCAACGGCGACGTCTACGGCCGGCTCACCCCCGACCAGGTGCCCGGCATCCTGGCGAAATACCGCGCGGAAGCCTGATCCAAAGCCTGAGCATCAACGGTACAACGTACTGTTGACGCAACAAGTGAAAACCCTTCGCGGTTTTCACCGGAAAGGCTGGATCCACACGCCGTGTTTTCACACCGATCAGGACTGGTGAGATCATGAAAGAAATCGCGCTGCATCTGCTGGACATCGTCCAGAACAGCGTCACCGCCGGGGCGGACCACGTGGAGATCACCCTCGACCTGGCGCCGGACGGCATGCTGTCCGTCTCCGTGAAGGACGACGGCAAGGGCATGAGCCCGGAGCTGCTCCAGCGGGTCCGGAGCCCCTTCGTCACCACCCGGACCACCCGCAAGGTGGGCCTGGGGATTCCGCTTCTGATGCAGAACGCCATGGCCTCCGGCGGCGGCGTGGAGATCGAGAGCGAGGTGGGCGTGGGCACCACGATCACCGCCACCTTCAACACCGGCTCCATCGACTGTCTGCCCGTGGGCGATCTGGCCGAGACCATGGCCACGCTGATCCTGGGGAGCCCGGACAAGCCGGAGTTCACCCTGCGCTGCAAAAGCGCGCTCGGCGAGATGGACTTCTCCACCGCCGAAGTGCGGGAAGCCCTGGGCGGCGTTCCCCTGACTGAACCCGAGGTCATCCAGTGGATCAGCCAGTCCCTGAAAGAAGAAATTGAACCGATATTAGGAGGGATACTGCGATGAAATCCTTGGCAGAACTTGAGGCCATCCGCAAAGCGACCATCAACCGCATCAATCTCCGCACCGAGGACGACAGCACCACCACCCGCGTGGTGGTCGGCATGGCGACCTGCGGCATCGCCGCCGGCGCCCGCCCGGTCATGCTGGCCTTTATGGACGAGATCGCCAAGCGCCAGCTGTCCAACGTCACCGTCTCCCAGACCGGCTGCATCGGCATGTGCCGTCTGGAGCCCATGGTGGACGTGATCGTCCCCGGACAGGATAAAGTCACCTATGTGCATGTGAAGCCCGAGATGGTGGAGCGCATCGTGGACGACCACATCATCCACGGCCATCCCGTGCATGAGTTCACCATCGGTGCCAACGAGTAAGGCAGAACGGAGGGAGAAACAATGGATAATTACCGCGCTCACGTACTGGTCTGCGGCGGCACAGGCTGTTCCTCATCCGGTTCTGCCACGCTGATCGAGCGGTTCCACGAGAAGATCGCCGAGAATCACCTTGAGAAAGAGGTCAAGGTGGTCCGCACGGGCTGCTTCGGCCTGTGCGAGGCCGGCCCCGTGGTCATCATCTACCCCGACGGCACCTTCTACAGCCGGGTCAAGCCCGACGACGTGGAGGAGATCGTCACCGAGCACCTGCTCAAGGGCCGAAAGGTGGAGCACCTGGTCTATGTGGACCACGCCACCCGCGAGCAGAACGCCGAGAAGAAGCTCGAAGATATCACCTTCTACAAGCATCAGCACCGCATCGCCCTGCGCAACTGCGGCGTGATCGACCCGGAGAACATCGACGAGTACCTCGCGATGGACGGCTACAAGGCCCTGGAGAAGGCCCTCACCCAGATGACCCGCGAGGAGGTCATCGATGAGATCCTCAAGTCCGGCCTGCGCGGCCGCGGCGGCGGCGGCTTCCCCACCGGCCTGAAGTGGAAGTTCACCTATCAGAGCCAGGCTGACCAGAAGTACGTGGCCTGCAACGCCGACGAGGGCGACCCCGGCGCGTTCATGGACCGCTCCATCCTGGAGGGCGATCCCCACGCCATCATCGAGGCCATGGCCATCGCCGGCTATGCCATCGGTGCTTCCCAGGGCTATATCTATGTCCGCGCCGAGTACCCCATCGCCGTCAAGCGCCTGTCCATCGCCATCGAGCAGGCCCGCGATTACGGCCTGCTGGGCAAGAACATCTTTGAGACCGGCTTCGACTTCGACCTGAACATCCGTCTGGGCGCCGGCGCCTTCGTCTGCGGCGAGGAGACCGCCCTGATGCACTCCATCGAGGGCAAGCGCGGCGAGCCCACCGCCCGTCCGCCCTTCCCGGCCGTCAAGGGCCTCTTCGACAAGCCCACCATGCTCAACAACGTGGAGACCTACGCCAACGTCGCGCAGATCATCCTCCACGGCGCGGAGTGGTTCGCAGCCATGGGCACCGAGAAGTCCAAGGGCACCAAGGTCTTCGCCCTGGGCGGCAAGATCAACAACACTGGCCTGGTCGAGATCCCCATGGGCACCCCCCTGCGCACGATCATCTACGATATCGGCGGCGGCTGCCCCAACGGCAAGAAGTTCAAGGCCGTGCAGACCGGCGGCCCCTCCGGCGGCTGCCTGCCCGAGAGCCTGCTGGACACCCCCGTGGACTATGACAACCTGATCGCGGCGGGCTCCATGATGGGCTCCGGCGGCATGATCGTCATGGACGAGGACAACTGCATGGTGGATATCGCCCGGTTCTACCTCGACTTCATCGTCGACGAGAGCTGCGGCAAGTGCGCGCCCTGCCGCATCGGCACCAAGCGCATGAAGGAGATCCTCGACCGCATCGTCGAGGGCAAGGGCGAGGAGGGCGACATCGAGAAGCTCGAGCGCCTGGCCGAGACCATCAAGGCGACCGCCCTGTGCGGCCTGGGCAACACCGCGCCCAACCCCGTGCTCTCCACGCTGAGGTTCTTCCGCGACGAGTACGAGGCCCACATCAAGGAGAAGCGCTGCCCCGCCCACCACTGCAAGAGCCTGCTGCAGTACAAGATCGACCCGGCCAAGTGCCGCGGCTGCACGGCCTGCGCGCGGGTCTGCCCGGCGGACGCCATCACCGGCACCGTCAAGAATCCCCATGTCATCGATCCCAGCAAGTGCCTCAAGTGCGGCTCCTGCATGGAGAAGTGCCGCTTTGGCGCCATCAGCCGCGAGTAAGAGAAGGAGGACGGTAAAATGGAAAACATGATCAGCCTGACCATCGACGGCGTGGCCGTCGAAGTGCCGGCCGGCACCAGCGTCCTCGAAGCGGCCCGGATGGCCGGGGTACACATCCCGACGCTGTGTTATATGAAGGACCTCAACGCCATCGGCGCCTGCCGTATGTGCGTGGTGGATACCGGCGCCCGCGCCCTGCAGGCCGCCTGCGTGCTGCCCGCCGCGGACAAGATGGTCGTCAAGACCAACACCCCCGCGATCCGCAAGTACCGCAAGACCCTGCTGGAGCTGGTGCTCTCCGCCCACGACAAGAAGTGCCTCACCTGTGTCCGCTCCACCAACTGCGAGCTGCAGAAGCTCTGCCGTGAACTGGGCGTGGAGGACGGCGACGCCTTCAAGGGTGTGCAGAACGTCTACAAGGTGGACGACGTGTCCCCCTCCATCGTGCGCGACAACAACAAGTGCATTCTCTGCCGCCGCTGCGTCGCCGCCTGCGCCAAGGTGCAGAAGGTGGGCGTCATCGGCCCGGTGATGCGCGGCTTCAAGACCGCCATCGAGGCGCCCTGGGGCCTGAAGCTCAACGACATGGCCTGCATCAACTGCGGCCAGTGCATCAACGTCTGCCCCGTGGGCGCGCTCCACGAGAAGGACGACACCGCGAAGGTCTGGGCCGCCCTGGGCGATCCGACCAAGCACGTGGTCGTGCAGCCCGCCCCCGCCGTCCGCGCGGCCCTGGGCGAGGAGTTCGGCCTGCCGATGGGCACCTCTGTGACCGGCAAGATGGCCACCGCCCTGAAGCGCATGGGCTTCGACAAGGTCTTCGACACCGACTTCGGCGCGGACCTGACCATCATGGAGGAGGCCAACGAGCTGGTGGAGCGCATCTCCAACGGCGGCGTGCTCCCGATGATCACCTCCTGCTCCCCCGGCTGGATTAAGTTCTGCGAGACCTACTATCCGGACTTCATCCCGAACCTGTCGTCCTGCAAGTCACCCCACGAGATGGTCGGCGCGATGGTGAAGAGCTACTACGCCAAGAAGGCCGGCATCGACCCGAAGGACATCGTGGTGGTCTCCGTCATGCCCTGCACCGCCAAGAAGTTTGAGGCGGCCCGTCCTGAGCTGGGCCACGACGGCATGGCCGACGTGGATATCGTCATCACCACCCGCGAGCTGGCCCGCATGATCAAGGAGGCCGGCATCAACTTCAACGCCCTGCCCGACGGCGACTTCGACAGCCTGATGGGCGAGTCCACCGGCGCGGCCGTCATCTTCGGCGCCACCGGCGGCGTCATGGAGGCCGCGCTCCGCACGGCCTACGAGACCCTGACCGGCGAGACCCTGGCGAACGTGGACTTCCACGGCGTCCGCGGCACCGAGGGCATCAAGGAAGCCACCGTCAACATCGGCGGCAAGGACGTGAACGTGGCGGTCGCCTCCTCCACCGGCATGGCGGCCAAGCTTCTCGACAGCGTCAAGGCCGGCGAGAAGAACTACACCTTCATCGAGGTCATGGCCTGCCCCGGCGGCTGCGTCAACGGCGGCGGCCAGCCCATCGTGGATGCGGATACCCGCGCCGAGGTGGATGTCCGCGCGACCCGCGCCAAGGCCCTCTACAACGAGGACGCCGAGAAGCCCCTGCGCAAGAGCCACGAGAACGGCGAGATCAAGGCCATCTACGCGGACTTCCTGGGCCAGCCCGGCAGCCACGTGGCCCACGAGCTCCTGCACACCCACTACACCAAGCGGGAGAAGTACACCGACTGATCCCATTGAAACGTCACCTGCGGACGCCCCGGCACGCGCCGGGGCGTCCTTTTATATTCGTTTTCAATGGTTTTCCATAGGTTATTTCTATAATATATGCTGTATCCATCAGAAATACAATTGAAATACAATCTGTCCCTTGACAGCCCTCCGGCCGGGTGCTATGCTCATCCCATCAACCGAGACGGAAGGAGGCGCTCACGGTGACCCAATTCAGCATCCGCCCAGCGCGGCGGTATCCAGCCTGCGTCAACCGGGAGAGCCGCCGAATGTGCGCCTGACGCGCCGGCTGTCCCGTCTGATACGCAAACAAAATGAAAAAGGAGCATAACCATGAAAAAGCTGATTGCCATCCTGCTCGTCGCGGTGCTCGCGCTCTCCGCTGTGACCGCCTTTGCCGATAAGATCACCATCGCCGTGCCCAACGACGCCACCAACGAGGGCCGCGCCCTGCTGCTGCTGCAGGCCAACGGCGTCATCAAGCTCAAGGACGACGCCGGCATCACCGCCACCAAGGAGGACGTGGAGGCCTACCTGACCGCCGAGATCGAGTTCGTCGAGGTCGAGGCCGCGATGGTCCCCTCCGTCCGGGACGACGTGGACTACGCCATCATCAACAATAACTACGCCCTGGACGCCGGCATCAACCCGGTGGCCGACTCCCTGCTGATCGAGAGCGCCGACTCCCCCTACGTCAACGTGGTCTGCGTCCGCGAGGACAACGTGGACACCGATCTGGCCAAGGCGCTGGTCGCCGCCTCCCTCAGCCAGAAGGTCTTTGACTACATCAACGAGACCTATGCCGGCGCTGCCATCGCCGTGGCCGCCGAGCCCACCGACGGCTATGATCCCACCGTGGACTACGAGGCGCTGAAGGGCCAGACCATCACCATCGCCTGCTCCCCCACCCCCCACGCCCAGATCCTGGCCCTGGTCCAGGAGATCCTGGCCGCCAAGGAGATCAATCTGGAGATCATTGAGCTGACCGACTATGTCACGCCCAACACCGTGGTGGAGGACGGCGAGGTCTTCGCCAACTACTTCGCCCACATCCCCTATCAGGAGAATTTCAACCAGGAGAACGGCACCCACATCGCGGTCATCGCGGCCGTGCACGTGGAGCCCATGGGCCTCTACGGCGGCAAGCAGACCGACCTCGCCGCCCTGGGCCTGCAGAAGTAAATCACATCCGACCCCCACGCGCCTCCCGTCCCGGGAGGCGCTTTTCCTTGGCCGCGGCCATTGTTTTCCTGCTGTTCTGCCTCTTGACACCGCGCCGTCCCGGTGCTATCATCCAGCCGTAAACCAAACCATCGGAGGTTATATCCCATGCCTGCTGCTTTCGCCTTTACGTTTAAGTTCCCCGCCTATTTCGCGGGGTTTTCGGCGTAAGGCGAAGAGCGGAATTCTGTTCACCACAGGAGGCTCTTTGCGGGCCTCCTTTTCGTTTGGAGGCCGGAACACACCGAGAGGAGAAAAGCTGAACCATGATTATCGTCCTTCGCAACGGCGCGCCCCAGCGCGAGATTGACCAGCTGACCGACATGATCGTCCGCCAGGGCGGCATCACCGTCAACCCCGTCCGGGGCACGGATCTGACCATTCTGGGCCTCATCGGCGACACCAGCCGCCTCGACGACTCCCGCATCGAGAGCTTCCACTGCGTGGAGCGCATCATGCACGTCGCCGAGCCCTACAAGAAGGCCAACCGCATGTTCCACCCCGGGGACTCGCAGGTGTCCATCGGCGGCTTCCCCGTCGGCGGCCGGAAGCTCGCCGTGATGGCCGGCCCCTGCTCCGTCGAGAGCCGGGAGCAGATCACCTTCATCGCCCAGTCGATCCAGCGCAGCGGCGCGCAGATCCTCCGGGGCGGCGCGTTCAAGCCGCGCACCTCCCCCTACGCCTTCCAGGGCCTGAAGTACGAGGGGCTGGAGCTGCTCAAGGCCGCCCGGGCCGAGACCGGCCTCCCCATCGTGACGGAGATCATGTCGCCCAACGACATCGACCGCTTTGTTGAGGACGTGGACTGCATCCAGGTCGGCGCGCGGAACATGCAGAACTTCGACCTCCTCCGGCAGCTGGGCAAGATCGACAAGCCGATCCTCCTCAAACGCGGCCTCTCCGCCACCATCGAGGAGTGGCTCATGAGCGCGGAGTACATCCTCTCCGGCGGCAACGAGAAGGTCATCCTCTGCGAGCGGGGCATCCGCACCTTCGAGACCTACACCCGCAACACCATGGACCTTTCCGCCGTGCCGGTCGTCAAGCGGCTGAGCCACCTGCCCATCATCGTCGACCCCAGCCACGGCACCGGCAAGCGCTGGATGGTGGAGCCCATGGCCCGCGCCGCGGTGGCCGTCGGCGCGGACGGTGTGATGATCGAGGTCCACAACGACCCCCAGCACGCCCTCTCCGACGGACAGCAGTCCGTCACCCCGGCCCAGTTCGACGAGATCATGAAGGACATCCGCAACATCGCCGCCGCCGTCGGGCGGGAGCTGTAACCCATTTTCGTCCAAGGAGGCGGTTCGGATGGAGAGCATCCATGTCAACCTGGCGGAGCGCGCCTACGACGTCCTGCTCGGGCGGGGGCTGCTCGGCTGCGTCGGGGAGGAGCTGGCGGCCCGGCTCGGGCGCCGCGGCGTCCTCGTGATCACGGACGACCGGGTGGGACCGCTGTACCTCCAGCGTGTGCTGGACAGCCTGGCCCGGGCCGGGCACCGCGCCGCGCCGCTGACGCTGCCCCACGGGGAGTCCACCAAGTCGCTGGACACCCTCCCCCGCGTCTATGCCGCCCTGGCGGCCCACGGGATCACCCGCTCCGACCTGGTGCTGGCCCTGGGCGGCGGCGTCATCGGCGACCTGAGCGGCTTCGCCGCCGCGACCTGGATGCGCGGCGTCCCCTTCGTCCAGCTCCCCACCAGCCTGCTGGCCCAGGTGGACGCCTCCGTGGGCGGCAAGGTCGCCGTGGACCTGCCCCAGGGGAAGAACCTCGTGGGCGCCTTCTGGCAGCCCTCCCTGGTGCTGATCGATCCGGATACCCTGGAGACGCTGCCGGAGCGCTATTGGCGCGACGGCCTGGGCGAGGTCGTCAAGACGGGCTGCATCCTCGACGCCGGGCTCTTCGCCCTGCTGGAGGAGGCCGCGCCCCAGGGCCGGCAGGGCCTGATGGCCCGCATCGACGAGATCCTCCTGCGCTGCGTCCGGGCCAAGGCCTCCGTCGTCGCGGAGGACGAGCGGGACACGGGGCGGCGGATGATCCTCAACTTCGGCCACACCCTCGGGCACGCCGTCGAGGCCTGCGAGGGCTACACCGGCCACAGCCACGGCGAGGCCGTCGCCATCGGCATGTCCGCCGTGGCCCATATCCAGGAGGCGGAGCACCCGGAGACCATCGCCCCCGGCGCCGCCGCGCGGCTGGACGCCCTGCTCGACGCCCTCTCGCTCCCCCGGGCGCTGCCCGCCCTCCCCGCCGAGGCGTTGCTGCAAGCCATGTCGCTGGACAAAAAAAGAGCAGGGGATGCCCTGCGGATCATCCTCCTGCGTCGGATCGGGGAGGCCTTCGCCCTGGAGAGCTCCCCCGCCTTCTATGCGCGCTATCTGTCGGACCGCGCGCTCACTCGTCTGACCGTGATCAGATGAATCTGCGGACCGCAGCCGATGCGGATCGGCAGTTTGACCGTCCCCAGGCCCCGGGTGATGAGCATCGGCGTGCGGTTCTCCTGCACCCAGCCCCGCTGATGGTTCGCGGGGATCTCCTCCGCGATCCGCAGCAGCCGCGAGCCCATGGGCAGCTGGCCCCCGTTCGTGTGGCCGAACAGGCCCAGGTCAAACCAGCCGTTCCGGCCCGCCTTGTCCTGCAGGCTCAGGGCGTCGTCGATGATCTCCGGCGTGTGGCAGAGCAGGATCACAAAATCCTCGCGGGAGACGCCCGCCGCCAGCGCCCGCAGCGCCGCGCTGCCGCCGGTCAGGGCGTCCGCCCCCGCGATATAGACGCTGCGCTGGCCGATCCGCACCGGCAGCACCGTGTTCTGCAGCAGCGTCACCCCCGCGGCCTTCATGGTGTTGACCAGGTCGGGCGGCAGCGCCTCCTCGCCCTGATCCCGCTCGCCGAGGACAGCCAGCACCCCGTAGTTCGAGTGGATGTTCGGCATGTCCCGGAAGAAGTCGGAGAGCTTCTCCGCCCGCTGGACAAAGTCGCCCCCCAGCAGCACGAGGTCCGGCTTCAGGCTGTTCACCGTGGAGATGATCGATTTGGTCCGCGCCGCGTTGAGCCACGGGAAGCCCGCCTGGTCGAAATCCGACAGGTAGACGATCCGCAGCTGGCCGATGTCCTCGGGCAGGTCGGGGCAGACCAGCTCTGTGTTCTCCACCTCCAGGGTGTAGGGCTCCAGGAAGGGGTAGAGCAGCATCGCCGCCGCCAGCAGCGCCAGCGTGATGTGCAGCGCCTGCCAGCCCCATTTATACTTTACATGCTTTCCGCGCATTTTTCTTTTCCTGTCTCTTCTGATCCTTTTTCTTTCTGATAGGAGGCCCCATGTCCGACCGCTATCGCGATCTCTCCCCCACGACCCTGCTCTCCCCGGTGCCGGTGGTGCTCGTCTCCTGCGGGACCGCCGAGAAGCCCAACGCCCTCGCCGTCGCCTGGGCGGGCACCGTCTGCTCCCATCCGCCCATGGTGTCCGTCAGCATCCGGCCCTCGCGCTACTCCTACGGGCTGATCCGGGAGAGCGGGGAGTTTGTGGTCAACCTGCCCAGCGCTGCCTTCGCCAAGGCCGTGGACTACTGCGGCGTCCGCTCCGGCCGGGACGGGGACAAGCTCGCCGCCTGCGGCCTCCGCGTCCGCCCGATGCCCGGCCTGAACGGCGCGCCCGCCGTGGAGGGCATGCCCGCCCAGCTGGGCTGCCAGGTGCGGCAGGTCATCCCCCTGGGCAGCCACGAGCTCTTTCTCGCGGAGATCGTCAGCGTCCGCGTCCGGGAGGATCTCTTCGCCGGGGACGGCTCCCTGTGCCTGGACCGGGCGGATCTGCTCTGTTACAGCCACGGGGTCTATCAGCGCGCCGGGGACGCCCTGGGCTTCTTCGGCTGGTCCGTTGCCCGGCCCGACGTCCTGGCCCGGCGCATGGCGGAGCTGCGCTCGCGCTGAGTCAGCCGCCCCGCGCGGTCTCCCGGCTCCAGTCCGTCTCCGGCGGCCGGGGATCCTCCCGCAGCATGGCCCAGAGGCAGACCGTGCGCCACTGGCCCTTGTTGCGGGCGCGCTGGCGCAGCGTCCCCTCCAGCCGCATGCCCACGTTCGCCATCACCCGGCCGCTGGCCGGGTTCTCCGCGTCGTGCAGGGCCTCCACGCGGCGCAGGCCCATCGTGTCGAAGCAGTGGGCCACCAGGGCCTGCAGCGCCTCCGTCGCCAGGTGGCGGCCCCAGTAGGCGCGCGCGAGGCTGTAGCCCAGCTCCACCGTCTCCAGATCGGGATACCAGGCTGTAAAGCCAATGGTCCCGATCATTTTTTCTCCGCCGGCACCGTCCCGCAGGCAGACGGCGTAGGTGGACGGCAGACCGAGCCGGTACTCGCGCCGGATCTGCCGGATCACGCCCCGGGTGCGAGCCCGGTCCTGGTGCGCCTCCCAGAGGACATACCGCGCCACCTCCGGGTCGGAGGCGTAGGCGAAAAAGTCCGCGACATCGCGCCGGGTCACCTTGCGCAGCGTCAGCCGCGGCGTCTGCAGCGTCGGCATCCGGGCAAACCAGTCCTCAGCCGTCATCGGCTCCCGAGGGAGCCGGAGGGGACGCGCGGCTCCGCGCGCCATCGCTCAGACGCCCAGGCGGCGCGCCGCCATCAGGATGCCCATGCAGGTCTTGCCGTCCCGCATCTCGCCGGCCATCACCTTGGCCGCCGCCTCGGCCAGCGGCATGCGGATCGTGTCCACGAACTCGTCCTCGTCCGGGTGCGAGGCTCCCTGCTCCAGCTCCGTGGCGAGGTACAGGTGGATCCGCTCGTTGCAGAAGCCGGGCGTCGTCTCCAGGCAGGTGAGATACTCCCATTTGCCCGCCCGCAGGCCGGTCTCCTCCTCCAGCTCCCGCTGGGCGCAGAGCAGCGGATCCTCCCCGGCGTAGTTCAGCTTGCCGGCGGGGATCTCCCGGGTCAGCCGGTCCACCGCGATGCGCATCTGGCGCACGAGGATCACCTGGCCGTCCCCATCCACGGCGACCACCGCCGCCGCACCGATGTGGCAGGCCACCTCCCGCAGGGCCTGGTTTCCGTTGGGCAGCTTCACCTGCCAGTGCTCCAGGCGGATAATGGCCCCCTGGTAGACGACCTCCTTGGACAGCAGCTCCTCCCGGAGCTCTTCATCGCGCATCTGTGTCTCCTCCTTGTAGGCTTTTCATACTTATCTTCATCTGCCAGACCGGCCCTTCCACCGCCGCCCCGCGGAGGGCGGCGGTCCCCCTCCCCAGCAAGCTGGGGAGGTTTTCAGATACTGCACCTTACCTCTATCTCCCCAGCTTGCTGGGGAGATGTCGCCGCAGCGACAGAGGGGCTGGTCTTTGCGATGCAGCAGGCCTATTTGAGATTTGCATCAGCTTAAAATGATTCGATACGCCGCCGGTAAATCCTGCTCAGCCGGCGCATTTTCCTTTTCACCGCCACCCCGCCAAAAAGCACCGAGCCGCCCGTTCCTGTCCGGGCGGCTCGATGCTTGATTGGAGGATGGGAGGTTTTTCAAACATTCGCTGAAATGTTTTGAATCTCTTCAGGCATCCGGGAAGCTTGGTGGTGGTGGTTGCTTCCTGTCTGCATGTTTAGAATACCGCCCTTGTGTGAAGGCTGTGTGAACAGAGCGTGAAACCTTGTCGAAGCTTTGCGGAACAGGCCGTGAAAAAGCACCGTCCCCGACTAGGGGCGGTGCAAAAGGACTTCGCTTTGGGCCGCGCGGCTCACTCCGCGCTGGTCATCAGCTCGATCTGATGGTTGGCGTTCATGGTCTCGCACATGCGCACGAAGGTCTCCAGCGGTACACCGTGGAGCTGCTCCTTGGAGCCGCGGACCGTGACGGAGACGGTATTGTCCGCCATCTCCTTGTCGCCCACGACGAGGATGTAGGGATCCTTCAGGTTCTTGAAGGCCTTGATCTTCTCGTTCATGTTCTTGTCCGCGCAGTCCACCTCGACACGGACACCGGCCTGCTTCAGGGCGTCCACGACCCGCATGGCGTAATCGTTGTGCTCCGTGCGGATCGGCACGACGGCCACCTGGTAGGGGTTCAGCCAGAAGGGGAACGCGCCCTTGAAGTGCTCGATGATGATGCCGATGAAGCGCTCGAAGGAGCCGAAGATGGCCCGGTGAATCATGACAGGCCGCTTCTGCGTGCCGTCGCGGGAGACATACTTCATGTCGAAGTTCAGCGGCAGCTGGAAGTCGAGCTGGATGGTGCCCATCTGCCACTCGCGGCCCAGGGCGTCCTTCATCTTCAGGTCGATCTTCGGGCCGTAGAAAGCGCCATCGCCCTCGTTGATCTCGAAGTTGCCCTCACCGTAAACCTCCTCGAGGATGCTCTTCAGGTCCGACTCGGCCTTGTTCCAGACCTCAATGTCGCCCATGTAGTCATCAGGACGGGTGGACAGCTCCGCGGCGTAGCTCAGGCCAAAGGTGTCGTAGATCTCGGTGGCGATCGCCATGATGTCCTTGATCTCATCGGCGATCTGCTCCTCCGAGACGAGAATGTGGGCGTCGTCCTGGTGGAACTCCTGCACGCGGAAGAGGCCGTTCAGCTCGCCGCTCTTCTCCTTGCGGTGGATGACGTCCACCTGGTTGATGCGGAAGGGCAGTTCGCGGTAGGAGCGGCCCTTGTTCATGAAGACCTTGATCGCGTTGGGGCAGTTCATCGGCTTGAGCGCCATGGTGTCGGGGCCGTCGGGCGTCTCACCGGGGACGATGAACATGCCGTCCATGTAGTGCGCCCAGTGGCCGGAGGTGACCCAGAGCTCCTTCTTGGAGAGGACCGGGCCGGAAATCTCCTGGTAGTTGTGGCGCTCATGGATTCCGCGCCAGAAGGACAGCAGCGCGTTGTACATCTTCCAGCCCCGGGGCAGCCAGTAGGGCATGCCGGGCGCGGACGGATCCATCATGAACAGATCCAGCTGCGGGCCGACCTTCTTGTGGTCGCGCTCCATGGCCTCCTTCAGCAGGGCCTTGTGCGCCTTGAGCTCGTCCCGTGTCGGGAAGGCCCAGACATAGATCCGCTGCAGGGCGTCGTTGTGCTCGTCGCCGCGCCAGTAGGCGCCGGAGACCGCGTGCACCTCGAAGGCGGCGCTCATCAGCTCCTGGGAGTTCTCCACGTGAGGTCCGCGACACAGGTCCACAAAGTCCTCGCCGGTGCGGTAGATGGTGATGGTCTCGTCCTCGGGCAGATCGCGGATCAGCTCGGTCTTATATTTCTGGCCCTCGAAGAGCTTGAGCGCCTCCTCCCGGGTCACTTCCTCCCGCGTCCAGTCCTCCCGGCGCTTCAGGATCTCCTTCATCTTCTCCTCGATCTTGCCGAAGTCCTCGGTGGTGACGGAGGCCGGGAGATTGAAGTCGTAGTAGAAGCCGTCGGAGATCTGCGGGCCGATGGCGTACTGCACGTCCTTGCCGTAGATCTCGATGACCGCCTTGGCCAGAATGTGGGCCAGGGAGTGGCGGTAGAGGCTCAGGTACATTTCCTTGTCCATGGGAATCCCTCCGAATGTCGTTCTTCACGCCTGCTACCGGCTGGCGTGAGCAAAGCCATCTTATCACCGTTTCCGGCGCAATGCAAGAGTGAAAAGCGCCCTTTTGAGATTCTTAGCCGACAACCGGCCGATACAGCTCGTACCGGCCCGGCATCGCCCGCGCCTCGAACACCGTCTCGCCGTCCCGCTCGTACTGCGGCGGGATCTCGCGAGCCTCCCCCGTTCGGGGGTCGACCCGGACGGGCTGGCGCAGCGCCTTCACGCTCCCCCGCGCGTGGATGCGGATCGTCGCGGGCTGCGCGGTCCGGGTGACGTAGGGGTAGACGATGAAGCTGCCGTTGTCGTAGGCGAAGAGGCTGACGCCGCTCCCGGCCTCCAGATAGACGCCCCCCGCCGGGAACTCGGTGCGGATGCGGGTCAGCACCTCCGCGGGGAGGCGATACAGCTCAGGCATGCAGTCCGGGGCGGCCAGCGTCCACATCTGCCCCTCGCCGTAGGTGTCGCGCAGCAGCAGGCCGTAGCTCTCCTCCCCGCTGGCCACCTTCGCCAGCGCCCAGGTCGCGTTGTTGCGGAACTCGCAGACCGGGATGCCCACCTCCTCGGTCCCCTGGGGGAAGGTGAGCTCATGCCGCGGCCCGGCGGCCTCCAGCCGGTAGCCCCGCCCGCGGACGCGCCGCCCGGTGAAGCGGATTGAGGTGATCCGCTGGATGCCCCGGTCCATCATGTCCTCCAGGAAGCCGCTGGTCACCAGCGCCTTGCCGCCCGCGGCGACATAGGCCTCCAGCTTCTCCACAATCTCCGGATCGCAGGCGGCGGCCCGCGTCAGCAGGATCGCCTCCGCGTCCCCCGGCCAGTAGGGCGTGCAGACGATCGGCAGCCCGCACATGCCGAGGAAGTCCTGCAGGTTGTCCTCCCCCTGGCTGTTGTCCGGCAGATAGCAGCAGATCCCGATCGGCGCGCCGCAGTGGTCCAGCACCTCGTCGAGCTTGTCCAGCTGGAAGCCCAGCGGCGGCACGAAGGGGTGGTCCGCCAGCGCCTGGAAGCAGAACATCATCAGCTCCCTCGGCTTGGAGAAGGCCGTCAGATAGACCTGCTCGAGGTACTGCTCCGTGATGTGCAGATCGAAGGGGTCGAACCAGCCGCCGCCGTTGTGCCCCGGCCACATGTGCTCGAAGTAGGTCATCAGCGAGAAGCTGAGATAGCGGGGCAGATGCTGGTCGGTGGTGACGGTGTCCCGCGCCTCGGTGCCGGTGTAGATCATGTCGAAGAGCTCCCGCTGCCCGGCGGGGTTGTAGCCCGTCTCCTGGTAGCTCTCCGCCCAATTCGGGTACTTGATCGTGATCCGGCAGGCCGGGTTGACCGCCTTCGCCGGGCCGATGATGTCCTCCCGGCTTACTTTAGCCATCAGGTCCAGGCGGTAGGCCTTCCAGCTGCCGTCCTGGATGCCGTGGGCGCGGTTGTAGGCGTCCCGCCCGGCGCGGCAGGCCGCGCAGGTGCAGTTGGTGAAGAAGAGTCGTCGATGATGAACTCGTCGAAATGGCGGCCCATCAGCTCGCTGACCCGCCGCAGCTCGGCCAGCATCCGCTCGTCGTTGTAGCAGAAGGTGTCGAAGAGGCGCTGCTTGGGCGCGTCGCCCGCCGGCGTCGGGATGGTCGTGGTCATGCCGCCCGCCACCTCCACGCCGTGCCGCTCGAACAGCCGGCGGCAGAGGGCGATGTGCGCCTCGTCCGCCGTGACCCCGGAGCGGTAGGGCTCCAGATAGACCTTGTCCGGCCGCAGATAACGCTCAAAAAAGCGGATGTCCCGCTCCAGCTTCTCCTCCGTCGCGGTCGCCGTCCCCTGGGCGACGAAATAATAAACCAGTTTGAAATTCCGGTAGTTGCCCATATTCTCTCTCCCTGCATATGCGCGCCGTGCACCGCGCGGCCTCAGTCCTGGCTCTCCGCCGGTGTCGCTGTGATTGGCCCCAGTATAGGCGATCCGGGCGCCAAAAGCAAGATGGGAATTCATCCCAGCCCTTGTATTTTAGGGGATTTCCTGATAGGATAGACCCGTTCCGGCTCCGGCCGGACGGAAGCGGCCAGGAGGAGTGTTCCCATGCGTGATTCGATCGATCAGAGGGCCTTTTACAGGCGTCTGTGGACCCTGACCCTGCCCATTGCCCTGCAGAGCCTGATGCTCGCGGCGGTGGCGGCGGGCGACGCCCTGATGCTGGGCCGCATCGCCCAGCGTGAGATGACCGCCGTCTCCCTGGCGACGCAGGTGCAGTTCGTCCAGAACATGATCCTCTCGGCGGCTACCGCCGCGGGCGCGATCCTCGGCGCGCAGTACTTCGGCAAGGGCGACCGGGCCACGCTGCGGGAGCTCTTCAGCCTGATGCTGCGCTGGTGCGGCCTGGTCTCCGCGCTGTTCTTCGCCGCCTGCGAGCTGTGCCCGGAGCTGCTCATGCGCGTCTTCACCCACGAGCCGGGACTGATCGCCATCGGCGCGGACTATCTGCGCATCGCCGGGGTCTCCTATCTGCTGACCGGCGTCTCCCAGTGCTATCTCACGGTGATGAAGGTGACAGACCATGTGTCCGCCAGCGCCTGGATCAGCGTGACGGCGGTGCTGTCCAACATCGCGCTCAACGCGGTGTTCATCTTCGGCCTGCTCGGCGCGCCGGCCCTGCGCTTCCGGGGCGCGGCCCTCGCCACCACCGCCGCCCGCGTCCTGGAGCTGGCGATCTGCCTGCTTGTCTCCCGGCGCGAGGGCTTCCTGCACCCGGACTGGCGGCGGCTCCTGCGCAGCCGGCGGGGGCTCGCCCGCGACTTTGTCCGGCAGTGTCTGCCCCTGCTGGGCGGCGGCCTGCTGTGGGGCGTGGGCTTCACCGCCTACACCGCGATCCTCGGCCACATGGGCGAGGACGCCGCGGCGGCCAACTCGGTGGCGGCGGTGGTGCGGGATCTGATCTGCTGCGCCTGCAACGGCGTCGGCAGCGCCGCAGGCATCATGGTCGGCAACGAGCTGGGCGCGGGCCGCCTGGACACCGGCAAGGCCTACGGGATCAAGCTCAAGAATATCTCCTGGGTCATCGGCCTCGTCTCGATGGCCCTCGCCCTCGCGCTGACGCCACTGGTGGTGCGGATGGTGATCCTCACCGACGAGGCCCGGGCCTATCTCACGGGGATGATGGTCATCATGGCCGTCTACATGATCGGCCGCTGCGTGAACACCGTCACCATCAACGGCGTGTTGGACGGCGGCGGGGATACCCTCTTCGACATGTACTCCCTGGCCGTCTCCATGTGGGGCGTCGCGATCCCCCTGGCGCTGCTGGGCGCGTTCGTCTTCCACTGGTCGCCGCTGGCGGTCTACGCCTGCACCTGTCTGGACGAGGTGGGCAAGATCCCCTGGGTGATGCTCCGCTTCCGGAAATACAAGTGGGTTCAGAATCTGACCCGCTGAGCGCCGTGAAGCGCCAAAAGCCAAAAGTTTCAACGATGTTTCACTTTGTGTTCACACGATTTTCACACAAGGGCGATATTCTAAACATGCGGAAAGGAAGAACCACCACCACCACCCTTCCTGGACGCCTAAAGAGAATCAAACATTTCAGCGATGATTGATACCTCCCACCACCACCCAATCAGCCATCGAGCCGCCCGGTCAGGAACGGGCGGCTCGGTGGTTTTTTGGCGTTCATCCTGTTTATACTTTGATCAAAAAGCTTCATATCAGCAAAAGACCAGCCCCTCTGTCGCTGCGGCGACCTGGCCTGTCGGCATTCTGCGCTGAAAACATGCCACTGGCATGTTTTCCGGGCGCTCCGAATCCCCATCAAAGATGGGGAGATTGGGCTAAAGTCAAGTATCTCAAAACCTCCCCAGCTCGCTGGGGAGGGGGACCGCCGCCCTCCGCGGGGCGGCGGTGGAAGGGCTGGTTTCAAGATCATGCATTCTGATTTGAGAATCGTATGACGCCCCCCACAAATGTTACAGAAATATTTCTTTAATATTTCACTTTCTTTTCACGCAATCTTCACATAAGCGCGATAGGATAAACATGCGGACGGGAGAGACCCTTCCCGACGCTGAAACCGATTTCCTGCTAATCAGCAGATGAAATACCACCCAATCAACCACCACCAAAAAACCAGCGGGCCACCCGGACAGGAACGGGCAGCCCGCTGGTTTTTTATAAGCTCTTCTGAACCATCGCCGGGTCGTTGATCGCGTTGTCGATCAATCGGCTCAAAAAGCCGGTATAGCCCCTGCCGACCGCCTTGGCCTTCGCCAGGGAGTCCGGGGAGATCCGGATCGCGACCACCGGTTTGATCTGCTCCTTTCGCCGCGCGCGCGCCATGCGGGCCATCTCGGCGTACTGGGCCGGCGTCAGCTCCGGTGTGTCCTCATCCGGCTGGACCGGCCGGTGGGCGGCCGCCTCCAGCTCCCGCTGCTGTTCCGCGGTCGGTTTCATCCCCGGTTCAATCCAGATCTGTTTCATCGCCATCGTAAACCCTCCTCTCCCTCGGCGTTGCCAGGCGTGCCGAAATCAGTCTTGACGCGTCTCCTCGATCCGTATACACCACGAAGAGGACTTTGCCTACCCTGCCTAACACAATGTATCGTTCCTCTTCCACGCTGTGTATCGTATCCAGGTATTCAATCCGCTCCTCGTCTGTGAATACCAACGCAGCCAGCTCAAAGCTGATTCCATGCTTCTGCTTGTTGATTTCATTCTTCCGGTCGTCCCATTCCACGAGCCGCCCGGCGATCATATCTTTCACAGTTCAAGTATAACGCAAAGTATTACGTTTGTCAATTTGTACGTTTTTTCGATGCACAAACCAGCCTGTTCTCATAAAGCATTCAGCGCAGTAAGCAAAAGCCTTCCCCTCAAGGGGAAGGGGGACCATCGCCCCCGTGGGGGCGATGGTGGATGAGGTTCTTTGCCCACAGCGTTTGGAAAGGATTCATAGCATTACATGCTGTGAATGGAGTCAAGGCGGCGGTGGAAGGTCTGACAGGGGCTTATACCCCCGCCCCCAGCTCCGCGTCGCAGTAGGCGCAGCGGTAGACCCGGCGCGCGGGGTCGATCAGCACAAACTCCTGGTCCAGCGCGGTCTCGGTCGTGGTGATGCAGCGGGGATTTTTGCAGCGGACGATGTTCTTCAGCCGCTTGGGCAGGGAGAGGTGCTTCTTCTCGGTGATCACCCCGTCCACGATGATGTTCACCGTGATGCCCGGGTCGATGTAGCCCAGCACATCCAGGTCGATGTCGATGTCCTCGTCGATCTTGATGATGTCCTTCTTGCCCATGGCGTCGGAGCGCACGTTGCGGATGATGGCCACCGAGCAGTCCAGCTCCCGCAGGCCCAGCGCCCGGTCGATCTCGATGGAGCGGCCCGCCTGGATGTGGTCCAGGACGATACCCCGGTTGATGGAATCGATATTCATGGGTTTTCCTCCAGCAGCTTTGTGATCAGCGCCATGCGAATATAGCGGCCGTTGCGCACCTGGTCGAAGTAGACCGCCCGGGGGTCGTCGTCCACCTTCGGGGAGATCTCGTTCACCCGGGGCAGCGGGTGCAGCACGCGCAGCCCCTCGCCCGCCAGCGCGAGCTTGTCCGGGGTCAGGATGTAGGTGTCCTTCAGCCGCACATAGTCCGCCTCGTTGAAGAAGCGCTCCCGCTGCACGCGGGTCATGTAGAGGATGTCCAGCTGCGGCAGCACGTCCTCCATCCGCTCCACTTCCTCGTAGGGGATGCCCTTCTCCCGCAGCTCCTCCAGCAGGTAGCCCGGCAGGCGCAGCTCCGGCGGGGAGATGAAGACGAAGCGCGTCCCCGCGTACCGGCTCATGGCGAGCACGAGGGAGTGCACCGTCCGCCCGAACTTCAGGTCGCCGCACAGGCCGATGGTCAGCCCCTCGAAGGTCCCCTTCTCCCGGCGGATGGTCATCAGGTCGGTCAGGGTCTGGGTGGGGTGGTTGTGGCCGCCGTCCCCGGCGTTGATCACCGGCACATTTGAAGTCATCCGCGCCGCGATGGGCGCGCCCTCCTTCGGGTGGCGCATCGCGATGATGTCACAGTAGCTGGAGACCGTGCGGATCGTGTCCTGCAGGGACTCGCCCTTGGAGGTGGAGGAGGAGTCCGCGGAGGCGAAGCCCAGCACGCTCCCGCCCAGGGAGAGCATCGCGGACTCGAAGGAGAGCCGCGTCCGCGTCGAGGGCTCGAAGAAGAGTGTGCCGAGGATCCGGCCGCGCTGGGTCTCCCGCCAGTCCTGGGGCCGGGCCCGCATGGCCTCCCCCAGCGTCACCAGCTCCTCGATCTCCTCCACCGTCAGGTCGGTAATGTTGATCAGATGGCGCATGGCAGCCTCACTTTCTCATCCAGCTCTCGTCGGAGGGGTTGTCCCGGAACTGCTTCAGCCGGTCGATGTCCGAGGGCCGGATATAGCCCTCCTCCGCCGCCACCTCGCACAGGGCGTCCAGGTTGG